>CAXUEN010000272.1:0-4079 GCA_964249945.1 uncultured Caulobacteraceae bacterium
ATGGATGGCCATGGGCGTGCCGGACGACTACCAGCAGGGCTCGACCATCCGCATCCTGTTCATCCACGTGCCCGCCGCCACCACCGGCATGTTCGTCTACGCCTGCCTGGGCGTGGCCAGCTTCATCGGCTTGGTATTCCGCCACGCCCTGGCCGACGCCGCCGCCAGGGCCGCGGCTCCGCTGGGGGCCGCCTTTACGGGCTTGGCGCTGGTCACCGGCTCGCTCTGGGGCCGGCCCATGTGGGGCGCTTGGTGGGTGTGGGACGCGCGGCTGACCTCCATGCTGGTGCTGTTCCTGCTCTATCTCGGCTACATGGCGCTGCACGCGGCGCTGGACGACGAGGCCAAGGCCGCCCGCGCCGCCGCCATCCTGGCCCTGGTCGGCTCGGTGAACCTGCCGATCATCTACTTCTCGGTCTACTGGTGGAACAGCCTGCACCAGGGCGACACCATCGTCTCCGGCAAGCTGGCCCCGGCCTACGGGGCGCCCCTGCTGTTCATGTGGGGCGGCTACATGGCCCTGTTCGGCGCCCTATGGCTGGTGCGCATCCGCAGCGAGGTGTGGCGCCGCCGGGCGGGCGCGCGGGCGATGGCGAGGGCCCTGGCCTGATGGGGGCCCCGAACCTGGAGGTCGGCCGCTACGCCGTCTTCATCTGGCCGGCCTACGCGATCACCGCCCTGACCCTGCTCGCCCTGGTCGTCGACAGCCTCCTGCGCGCCGCGCGCTGGCGCAAGGCCGCCGAGACGGAGCGGCCGGCCGGCGACCGGGCGCCTTGAAGCGCCTCGTCGCGATCCTGCCGCTGGCCGTGCTCGCGGTGCTGGGCGTGCTGTTCGCCACCTTCGGCCTGCACCATGATCCCCATTTCACGCCCGACGCCCTGGTCGGCCAGAGCGCACCCGACGCCGTCCTGCCGCGCCTGGACGGCGAAGGATCCGAGCACCTAGCCTCGACCTTCAAGGGACCGGTGCTGGTCAACTTCTTCTTCTCCACATGTCCGCCCTGTATCGAGGAAGCCCCGGCCCTGATGGCCCTGAAGAGCCAGGGCGTGCGGCTGGTGGGCGTCGCCTACAAGGAGCCGCCGGCCGACACCCAGGCCTTCCTCGCGCGCGTGGGCGATCCCTTCGCCGAGGGGCGGGGGGCCCGCCCGGGACGCGCCGCCATCGACTGGGGCGGCTCCGGCGCGCCGGAGACCTTCCTCGTGGCCGCCGACGGCCGGGGGCTGGCCATGCACTCCGGCGCCCTGACGCCCGCGGACGCCGAAGCCCTGCTCGAACGCCTGCCCGCCGCGTCCCGGCGGGGAACTTGACCGCTAAGCCCGGCTTAACCATGTTGAAACATCCCCGGCGAGGCGAGCGCGTCCATGGCCGATATCCGCACCCCCGCCGCCGGATCCAGCCTGGTCCCCCAGGCCCGTGGCGCGCCGGCCCGCAGCGAGGCCGTGAAAACCGCCCAGCGCGCCTTTTTCCAGGCCGCGCTGAACGGCGTAGAGCCTGTCGCCGCCGCCCAGCCCCGGGTCGCGCCGACGGTCGCCGTGCAGCCCACCCGCTCGGACACCGCGCCGCCAAGCCGGCTGCTCCGGCCGGGATCGCTCCTCGACATCAAGGTCTAGGGCCTCAGGCTCCCTGCTCTTCCGGGCCTGGCGGTCCGTCCGATGAAACGGTTGTCGGCGTCGCCGGCTTCTCCGCCTCCCGGTCGCGCCGCCTATGCTTCTTCTTTTTCCTGCCGCCTGCCCTGGCCTTCTTCGGCTTGGACGCCGCCGTCGCCTCGGCCGAGTCGGTTGGCAGGCCGCCGTCGCCCGCCCGGGCGAGGCGGCGAAGCGCCTGGATGAAGGGCTCTCGCTTCTTGCCCCCGAGCAGGTCCAGGATGCGCTGGTCGGCGGCGGCGACCTGGGGCGCGGTGGCCGCCAGCGCCGCGCGGCCCTCGTCGCCGAGCTTGACGGTGTTGGCGCGGGCGTCCTCCGAGGAGCGTTCGCGCGCCAGATAGCCCTTGGCGATCATGCGCCCCACCAGGTCCGCCAGGGTGGAGCGGTCGATGCCGGTGGCGCGGACCAGCTCGGTCTGGCTCAGCCCCTCGTTGGCGGCCACCGCGGCCAGCACGGCGTACTGGCGCTGGGTGATGGCCACCGGGCCGGTCTCGGCGGTGTAGATGTCCAGCGCCAGCTGCAGCGCCCGATGCAGCAGGTGGCTCGGCGAGCGATCGAGCACAAGCGTGGATGAAGGGGTCGGCTTGGCCATCGGTAGGCTCCGGGTCAGGACGATACCCGTGGTGGACGTCGGTTTGACGACAGCGGATCGCGGCGGACGGGCTAGGCCTGGGGTTCGCTCAGCCGCACGGCGGCCTCAACCGCCGAGGCGTCCTTCATCATGCCGGGAATCTGGGTGGCGGAGAACAGCAGCGAGGCGACCAGCATGCCGGGCATGCGGAACAGCACCCAGACCGCATCGCTCTGGGTCCGCCAGACCGCCTCGTTGACCACGGCCAGCGCCAGGAAGAACAAGCCGTAGCGGAGCGTCAGCCGCCGCCAGGCCGCCTCGCTGAGCTGCAGGGTGGAGCCCAGCAGCAGTTTTACGGGGCTCTTGCCCAGGATATAGCCGACGATCAGGGCCGCCCCCAGGGCGCCGTCCAGCACCGTCGTCTTCATCTTGATGATGCGCGGGTCGTGGAACACCAGGGTGGCGACGCCGAACACCAGCGCCATGATCGAGAACAGCAGGGGCAGCGGCGCCACCCGCCGCTCCACCACAAAGCCCATCCCCACCGCAGCCAGCGACACCACCACGAAGGCGAAGGTCGCCGTCAGCAGGTTGTGGGTGAGCAGATAGCCGACGGCGAGGCCGGGGAGCCCCGCATAGTCTACGACCATGCGGACCCAGCCGGCCGCCGGCCTGTCCGACACGGGCGCGCTCAAGACGTCAGCTCCTTGCGGCCGAGGCCCACCAGCGAGCGGGCGAAGGCCTCCGGCTCGAACGGCTGCAGGTCCTCGATCTGCTCGCCGACCCCGATCAGCTTCACCGGCGCGGAACTCGCCTCGGCCAGGGGCACCAGCACCCCGCCGCGCGCGGTGCCGTCCAGCTTGGTCATCACCAGCCCCGTGACGCCCGCGATCTTGGTGAACACCTCCACCTGGCTGGAGGCGTTCTTGCCCACCGTGGCGTCGAGCACCAGCAGGGTCTCGTGCGGATAGGCTGGATCGATTTTCTTCAGCACCCGCACCATCTTGGCCAGCTCCTCCATCAGGTGGGTCTTGTTCTGCAGCCGGCCGGCGGTGTCGATCAGCACCACGTCGAGCCCCTCGGCGCGGGCGCGGGTCACCGCCTCGAAGGCGAGGCTGGTGGCGTCGGACCCCTGCGGCTTGATCAGGATGGGGACGCCGGCCCGGTCGGCCCAGACCTGCAGCTGCTCGATGGCGGCGGCGCGGAAGGTGTCGCCGGCTGCGATGAGCACCCGGGCGCCCCTGCCCTTCAGCTCGGAGGCGATCTTGCCAAGCGTGGTGGTCTTGCCCGAGCCGTTCACGCCCACCAGCATGACCACATAGGGCTTGTGGCCGCCCGCCAGGGGATCGAAGCGGCCAGCGTGGGGCGCCAACTCCCTCGCGATCGCCCGGGCCAGGGTCTCGCGGATCTCGTCTTCGCTCGGCGAGGCGCCGAACCGCTCCAGGGAGAAGGCCTCCACGATGCGCGCGCTGGCGTCGACGCCCAGGTCGGCCTGGATCAGCAGTTCCTCCAGTTCGTCCAGGGCGTCGTTGTCGAGCGGCTTCCTGACGAAGGTGGAGACCACCTGGTCGGTGAACTGGCGGGAGGACTTGGTCAGCCCGGTGGTCAGCCGCTGGAACCAGCCCTTCCTGGGCGCGGCCGGATCGGTGGTGGTCATCGGCCGCCATGTAGCGCGGCGCAGCGGGCGACGGTAGGGCCGACGCGTTCAGCGGCGGTTCATGGCGCCGGGACGAGTCTGCGGCGTTCAACGTGCGACCTGGTCGCCATGTCTCGCCGGAGCGTATGATGAAACCCCCGCTGGTCCTCGGTTCGATCATCGGCGGCATGGTGCTGATCGGCGCCTCCGCCGTCGGCATGACCTATTT
>CAXUEN010000273.1:0-4077 GCA_964249945.1 uncultured Caulobacteraceae bacterium
GCCGTGGGCTCGCTGGCGGCGCTGCTGGCCCTTCAGGAGACCGCCTCGCCGCTGGAGCGCCGCCGCAAGGCGGTGCGCCGCGCCGGCCGCATCCTGGACGCGCTGGACGCGCTGCGGATCGCGGTGCTCGATCCGGAAGGCCTGGACGGCGCCGCGCTGCAGCGCTTGCAGGGTGCGGTGCGGGAGGCGCGGGGCCAGACAGACGACCCGAGCCTGGAAGACGTGCTGGAAGAAATCGAAATCCGCGCGGCCGTCGAAATGGCCAAACGCGAGACGAGGGCCGCGGCTTGACGAATGGTCGCCCGGCGCAGGTCTGCAGTGGGCTTCGTTTGCACAGACCTCGCACTCCGGTTATACGCCGCGCCACAAAGTGGCCCAATACGTGAGTTCGTCGATGCAGGCGTTCGCGTCAGTGATTGAAGCGCCTACCCTCCCGGTTCCGGAGGTTTATCGCCCGAGCGACGACGAACCCTTCATGAACCCCCGGCAGGTGGAGTATTTCCGAAGGAAGCTCTTGGACTGGAAGGACGATTTGCTTCGGGAATCGCGCGAGACCGTGGTCCTGCTGCAATCGGTGACCGAGAACCACCCCGACCTCGCCGACCGGGCCTCGTCGGAGACTGACCGCGCCATCGAACTCCGCGCCCGGGACCGCCAGCGCAAGCTGATCTCTAAAATCGACGCGGCGCTGCGCCGGATCGAGGACGGCTCCTACGGCTATTGCGACGAGACCGGCGAACCCATCGGCCTCGGCCGCTTGGACGCCCGCCCCATCGCCACCCTCAGCGTCGAAGCGCAGGAGCGCCACGAGCGCCGCGAGCGCGTGCACCGGGACGACTGAGAGCGCCGCCGCTCTCCCTCCCCCTCGATGGGAGGGTCTGGGTCGGAGGCTGCCGGCCGCCTGATCTCTCCAGAACTCACCTCACCTGCCACCTGCGGCCTGAAAGCGCGGCGGACCCCACCTCGACCCTCCACTCAAGAGGGAGGGAGGTCTGCAGTTCAGCTTGAATGGGCGCGGGCTAGCCGGGGGCGGATAGCTCCGCCGCCGCATACCGCCCCGCGAACCTCGCCCGCAGCGCCTTCTTGTCCACCTTGCCGGTGGCGCCGAGCGGGATTTCGTCCACGAAGACCACGTCGTCGGGCGTCCACCATTTGGCGATCTTGCCGGACAGATAGTCCTGCAACGCCCCGGCATCCGTCGACTGGCCGGGCTTGAGCTGCACCAGCAGCAGCGGCCGCTCGTCCCACTTGGGATGGGGCACGCCCACCACCGCGGCCACCGCCACCGCCGGATGGCCGGCGACGATGTTCTCGATCTCGATGGAGCTGATCCATTCGCCGCCGGACTTAATGACGTCCTTGGCCCGGTCGGTGACCTGAACGACGCCGCCCGCGTCGAGGGTGGCGATGTCGCCGGTGTCGAAGAAGCCTTTCTCGTCCAGCAACTCGCCCTCCCGGCCGAAGTAGCCGCGGGCGACGGTGGGGCCGCGCACCATCAGCCGGCCGACCGAGACGCCGTCCTCGGCCACCCGCCTCCCGTCCTCGTCGGCCAGCTTCAACTCTATACCGAGCGGGGGCCGGCCTTGCTTCATGCGCCAGGGCAGTTGCCCCTCGAAGGGCATGCGGGCCTGCTCGGCGTCCGGCGTGGCCATCGTGCCCACCGGCGAGGTCTCGGTCATCCCCCAGGCGTGGCGCACCTCAACGCCATGGTCGTCCCAGAAGCGTCGGATCAGCACCTCCGGACAGGCCGAACCGCCGATCACCACCCGCTTCAGCGAACTGAGCCTGCCGCCTGTGGCGTCCAAGTGCTGCAGCAGCCCCTGCCACACCGTGGGCACGGCGGCGGAGAAGGTGACACGCTCGCTTTCCAGCAGCTCGTGCACAGAGGCGCCGTCGAGCCTCGAACCGGGCATGACCATCTTGGCGCCCACCGCGGGCGCGGCGAAGGCCACGCCCCAGGCGTTGGCGTGGAACATGGGCACGATGGGCAGGATCACGTCGGTGGCGGACAGGCCCATGACGTCGGCCTGCAGGATCAGGAAGGTGTGCAGGAAGTTGGAGCGGTGGGAGTACAGCACCCCCTTGGGATCGCCGGTCGTCCCCGAGGTGTAGCAGAGCCCGCAGGCCGTCTCCTCCCCGAACCGGCCCCAGGCCGGCGCGCCGGCGGCGTCAGTGGCCGGGCGGCCTTCCAGCCAGTCTTCGTACATCAGCACGTCACCGCCGGCTCCGGCCGGGCGGTGCGGCTCGTCTCCGAGCAGGATGACATGCTCCACCGGCGTCTCGTGAACCGCCAGGGCGGCCAGCAGCATGGGGGCAAAGCCGATGTCGGCCAGGATCACCCGGTCTCCGGCGTTCTGGATGATCCAGCACAGCTGGTCGGGGTGCAGGCGTGGATTAAGGGTGTGGCAGACCGCCCCGATCCCCATGATCGCGTACCACGCCTCCATGTGGCGGGCGGTGTTCCAGGCCAGCGTCGCCACCCGGTCGCCGCGGGTGATCCCGAGCTCGTGCAGGCCGTGGCTGACCTGCCTGGCGCGGCCGTGCAGCTCGGCGTAGGTGGTGCGCACGATCGGCCCCTCGATCGAGCGGCTGACGATCTCGCGCGCGCCGTGGCGGCGTGCGGCGTGGTCCAGGATCCGGTCCACCGTCAGTGGCCAGTCCTGCATCAATCCCAGCATCGGCGACTCCTCGTCGGAGGGTCAGGATATCCAGGTTTCGATCCGCGCGTCAGCAACGCGTCACGCCGCGGGAAACACCAGCACGGTCCGAAGTCCCGGCCCGCGCCCGTCCAGCATCCCCGGCCCCTCGTCCAGCTCCAGCCGCGCGCCGTGGGCCGCCATCACCGCGGCGACCAGCGACAGGCCGAGACCGGAGCCCGGGGCGCTGCGGCTCTGCTCCAGCCGCACGAAGCGTTCCAGCACCCGCTCACGGTCGGCCTCGGGGATGCCGGGGCCGGTGTCGGTGACGCTGATCTCCACTTCGCCCGACGCCCGCCGGCGGGTGCGCAGCATCACCGCGCCGCCCTCCGGCGTGTACTTGACCGCGTTGTCGAGCAGGTTGGCGAGCGCCTGGGCCACGAAGTCCCGGTCGCCGCGGACCAGCAGGCCGCGCCCGAGTTCGGCGCCGAAGTCCTGGCCCTTCTCCTCGCACAGCACCTCGTAGAGCTCCGACACCCCCGCCGCCACCTCGGCCACGTCGAACAGCTTGGGCTCGGCGATGGAGCCCGCCGCCTGCAGGCGCGAGATGGCCAGCACCGCGCCGAAGGTCTTCAGCACCGCCTCGGTGTCCTCCAAGGCCGTGGCCAACGCCGCCTGGGGATCGGCGTGGCCGGCCTCCACCTCCATCATCGACACCTCCAGCCGGGCGCGCAGGCGCGTGAGGGGCGAGCGGAGGTCGTGGGCGATGGCGTCGCCGGCGTGGCGCATGGAGCCCATCAGCCGCTCCACCCGCTCCAGCATGCCGTTCAGGCCGACGGCCAGCTCGTCGTACTCGTCGCGCACGCCCCGAACCGGGATGCGGGTGTGCAGATCGCCCGCCGCGACCGCCGCCACTGCGCGGTTCAGCTCGGCCAAAGCCCGGCTGACGTTGCGGCTGACGAACATGCCCCCCGCCAGCCCCAGCAGGATCATAATCACGCCAGCGCCCCAGATAGCGCGCACGATGCGGATGACCGAGGCCCGGCCCGGCCCGATGTCGGCGCCCACGAACAGCAGCTCGCCGGTGGGCAGCCGGATCTGGCGGCCATAGCCTTCGGACTTCACCACCGCGCCGTCGGGGCTCTTCAGCTCGCGGCGCACGAGGTCCTTGGCCGGGGCCCGGGTGGGATCGTCCAGCGGCGACTGGGCCAGGTTGCCGGTCACCGGATGGCCGGTCTTGTCCATCAGCAGGTAGAGGTAGGGCCTGTCCCCCACCGAGCGCTGGATCATGGCCTGGTTTAGGGCCGGCAGGCCGCCCCGGGCATAGACGGCCTGCAGCGAGTCGATCTCGCGCCAGACCTCCTCGTCGGCCCGCCGCGTCACCTCGCCGGCGGTGGCCACGTAGATGTAGGCCAGGAAGGCCGCGGCCGACGCCGAGAAC
>CAXUEN010000274.1:0-4027 GCA_964249945.1 uncultured Caulobacteraceae bacterium
GCGGTGGCCGACGTGGTGGGCTCGGCCCTGCCCGCGGTGGCGATCGTCATCCTGATCACCGGCGCCGGGGGCGCCTTCGCCAAGGTGCTGGTCGCCTCAGGCGTCGGCGGGGCGACGTCGGACGCCCTGGTGGCCACGGGCCTGCCGATCCTGGCGCTCGCCTTCCTGCTGGCCCTGCTGCTGCGCGTGGCCCAAGGGCCGACCGCGGTGGCGATCATCGCAGCCGCCGGGATCGTCGCGCCCGCCGTCGCCCACGCCCACCTCGATCCAGACCGCACGGCCCTCGTCTGCGTGGCGCTGGGCGCCGGCGGCATGTTCGGCTCGCACGTCAACGATGCGGGCTTCTGGATCGTGACGCGGCTGACCGGCCTGGACGTGGCCCAGGGCCTGCGGACCTGGACGGTGCTGAGCGCCGCCTCCGGCGTCTTCGCCTTCAGCCTGGCGACTCTGCTCTGGCCCCTCGCCTAGCCGGCCACGCGGCCAAGCCCCCCTACCCGCATCCTTGTCGGCTCGCAGGACTACGCCGGCTCAACCCCCTTCGAGGAGAGCCTTTCATGAACACGACGGAGACCGCCCGATCGTTGCCAAGGTGGCCGGAATCGGCCTGGCGGGCCTGTTCACCCTGGCGCTGCGGCTGATCGACGGCGTGGGCGTCCCGGCGAAGCGGCGGAGTTGACCGCCGCCGGATTTCGCTCAGGCCGCGGCGCGCAGCTCCGCCAGCTTCTCAGTCCAGCGCTCCAGGGTCGCGGGCGCGTCGTGCAGGCGGAAGCTGACCAGACACAGCACGTCGGCATAGGGCGCCGCGTGCCGGCGCAGGGCCGACACCTCGCCATCGAAGACGGCGGCGCGCGTGTCGCCGTCGGCGGCACGGGGCGTCAGCTTCAGCCGCGCCTCCCAGACCACCCCGTCCGCGCCGACGTGCATCACCGCCTGGCCCGTCCGCCTCAGATTGGCGGAGGCCTCAGAGGTCGGCCAGAGCGCCAAGCTCAGGCGGCCGTCCTGGACCAGGATCTCGCCGGCGCTGAGATAGGCCATGTGCGGCCAGCCCTCCGCGTCCGCGGTCGCCAGGATGGCCGCCGCCCCGACCTTGTCAGCCAAGGCTTCGCCGTCGAATTGGGTGAGCCATTCCGGCAGGGGTTCGTTGTTCATATCATGACACCGCTGATGATGGGGACGGCCGCCCGCACCTTGCGGGACCTCTACGCCGCCCTGCATATCGACGACTACGTGGCGAGGTCGATCGGCGCCAGCCCGATCGTCGGCGCCGGGCGGCGGCTGACGCGCTGAAGCTCGTTCTCCCCGACGTCACCACGGTCCATCACCGCCGTCGTGCGTCCACGGCCCCAGGATCAGACGGACCGGGCCCTTCTTCGACCGGGAGAGCGCGATGTAGTCGTCCGTCGCCGATCGGGAATAGGAATCGTACCAGGAGGACATGAACACCATCGGCGCGTTGCTGAACCGGTCGTAATAGCCCTGCGCGTAGATGCCGAGCTGCTTCCAGAACGGCCCGAAGTCGCCGTGCTCCCAGTCGTCGTAGACGTAGCTCTCGTACTCCGGCGCGGCGCTGAGCGGGAAAGACCCCGCTTCCACGGCATGCGGGCGGACCAGCCCCGTATGTCGATCGCCTTCGAAGCCTTCAGCCGCACCGGATCGTGAAGGACGGCGGAGCTTTCCATCGCCTCCGAATAGGCCCAGATCACCTGCTTGAGTTCGAAGGCGCCGCCCTGGCGGACGCCGTCCTGGTAGGCGTCGGCGAAGCCGCCGCTGTCCAGGAACATGGCCGCCACCCCCGGCGGCTTTGCGCAGGCGAGCGCGCCCTGGGTGTGGGCGGCGTAGGACAGCCCCATGGTCCCGATCTTGCCGTCGCACCAGGGCTGGGCGACGATCCACGCGCAGGTGTCGCGGAAGGCGCGGTCCAGCGATCGTGGGGCACCGGTTCAAGGGCGTTCAGGGAGCTTGGGAACAACTGATGTGGCCCGCAAAGAGGGCTGGCTGAGGATATGCCGTGGTGACGCGAGGCGGCGGCCTTGGTCACCCTTGCTCAATCTGGCGCCGACAGAGGGACTCGAACCCCCGACCTTCTGATTACAAATCAGCTGCTCTACCAGCTGAGCTATGCCGGCCTGGACCCCTGCGGGTTATGCAGGTGCGGACGCAGCGGCGCAATGCGGCGGCGTCAGCGCTGGCAGGCGGGGCAGAAGAAGCTGGATCGGCCGGACTGGACCACCCGCTGCACCACGCCGCGGCAGGCGCGCTTGGCGCACCGTTCGTCCTCGCGGCCATAGACCTTAAAGGCGTGCTGGAAGTAGCCGAGCGAGCCCTCCGCATTGCGGTAGTCGCGCAGGGTCGAGCCGCCTGCGGCGATGGCCTCCTGCAGGGTGGCGACGATCTCGCGCGCCAGCCGCTTCAGCCCCGGCGCAGAGACCTCGCCCGCCGGCCGCTCGGGATGGAGGGCGGCGCGGTGCAGCGCCTCGCAGACGTAGATGTTGCCGAGGCCCGCCACCACACGCTGGTCGAGCAAGGTCGCCTTCACGCTCTGGCGGCGTCCGGCGAAGGCGGCGGCCAGGGTCCGAGGTCCGAAGTCGGGACCGAGGGGCTCGGGACCGAGGCCCGCGAACCAGGGATGGCGCTCCAGGGCGCCCGTGTCGACCAGCTCCATATAGCCGAAGCGGCGGGCGTCGTTGAAGGAGACGGTGGCGCCCGCCGAGGTCCGGAACACGACGTGGGTGTGCTTGGGATCGTCGCCCGCAGCGTGGACGAAGCGGCCGGGGACGGTATCCTCCACCAGGAAGCGGCCGGTCATGCCCAGGTGGCAGACCAGGGTCTCGCCCGTGTCGAGGCGGGCGCGGAGGTATTTGGCGCGGCGCTCCAGCTGCAGCACGGTGGCGCCGGTGAGCCGGTCGGCGAAGCGCTTGGGCAGAGGAAAGCGCAGGTCGGGGCGGCGCTGCTCCACCTCGACGAACCGTGCGCCGACGAGGTGGGGCGCGAGCCCGCGACGGACGGTCTCGACCTCGGGAAGTTCAGGCATGGGACGTAGATAGGAAGCGGCGCCGGACTTGATACCGCGGCGCTACCCTCGTCCCGCCCTCCCCCCGCCGGGGAGAGGGATCAAGAGGGATGCGCCTTACGAGGCGTAGTATTCCACCACCAGGTTGGGCTCCATCTTCACCGGATAGGGCACCTCGGCCAGCTCCGGCGCGCGGACGAACCTGGCGGTGAGCTGCTTGGTGTCGACCTCGATGTAGTCGGGGGTGTCGCGCTCGGGCGACTGGGAGGCTTCGAGCACGAGCGCCATGGAGCGCGAGCGCTCGCGGACCGACACCACGTCGCCGGGCTTCACGCGGAACGAGGCGATGTTCACCCGCTTGCCGTTCACCAGCACGTGGCCGTGGTTGACGAACTGGCGCGACGCGAAGGGAGTCGGCACGAACTTGGCGCGGTAGACCACCGCGTCCAGCCGGCTTTCCAGCAGGGCGATCAGGTTCTCTGAAGTGTTGCCCTTGCGGCGGGTGGCTTCCTCGTAGGTGCGGGCGAACTGCTTCTCGGTGATGTTGCCGTAGTAGCCCTTCAGCTTCTGCTTGGCGCGGAGCTGCAGGCCGAAGTCGGAGACCTTGGACTTCCTGCGCTGGCCGTGCTGACCAGGACCGTAGGCTCGCTGATTGACCGGGGACTTGGGACGGCCCCAGAGGTTCTCCCCCATCCGTCGATCGAGCTTGTATTTCGCCGGGTGGCGCTTGGACATAGGCTGGCTCTTCTGGTCTTCGATGCGGTCCGGCCCAGCCTGAAGCGGCTCGGCGATTGCAACGGCGGTGCTCGCATCACCCGTCATAGGTATCCCGCGCCGCTGGGCAGGCCCGGCTGCGGGAAGCCGTATTATGGCGCGCGGGGTCCAGCGGGTCAAGCCGCGGGAAACAAAGCTCTTGCTGCCCAGTTGCCCTGCAAATCTGAAGGACGGGCCATGAGCGAGACATCCGACCTTGTCGAAGACGGCGCCTCTGATCCCGTGCGGCGCAGGCTGGTGTTC
>CAXUEN010000275.1:0-2039 GCA_964249945.1 uncultured Caulobacteraceae bacterium
AGCGTCGGCTGGGCGATGAAGTTCTCGGGCGTCGCCTTCAGCTTGGCGCGGAACTCTTCAATCTCGTCGCGCGTGGAGGTCGGCCCCACCAGCATGCCGTAGCCGCCCGAGCCGTTCACCTCCTTCACCACCAGCTCGTGCAGGTTGTCCAGCACGTGGCCGAGGGCGTCGGGCTCGCGGCAGCGCCAGCTCGGCACGTTCTTCAGGATCGGCTCCTCGCCGGTGAAGAAGCGCACGATCTCGGGCATGTAGCTGTAGATCGCCTTGTCGTCGGCGGCGCCGGCGCCCGGCGCATTGCAGAGCGTCACGTTGCCGGCGTGGTAGGCGCCCATCAGGCCGGGCACGCCCAGCCGGCTGTCCGGCTTGAACATCAGGGGGTCGAGCCAGTCGTCGTCGATGCGCCGGTAGATGACGTCCACGCGCTTGGGCCCCTCGGTGGTGCGCATGAACACCACGCAGTCCTGCACGAACAGGTCGCTGCCCTCCACCAGCTCCACGCCCAGCTTGTCGGCCAGGAAGCTGTGTTCGTAGAAGGCGGAGTTGTACATGCCTGGCGTCAGCAGCACGATGTTGGGGTTGGCCTGGGCCCTCGGCGGCGCCACCGAGCGGAGCGTGGCCAGCAGCGCCTCGGTGTAGCCCTCCACCGGGGCCACGCGGCACATGGCGAACAGGTCCGGGAAGAGGCGCATCATCACCTCCCGGTTCTCCAGCATGTAGGAGACCCCCGAAGGCGTGCGGCAATTGTCCTCCAGCACGTAGAACTCGTCGGCGTCGGTGCGCACCAGGTCGATGCCGGCGATGTGGGTATAGACGCCGTGGGGCGGCGGGTGGCCGACCATCTCCAGCCGGAACTGCGGGTTCTGCAGCACCAGCTCCGGCGGCACGATGCCTGCGCGCACGCAGTCCCGCGGACCGTAGATGTCGGCGAGGTAGGCGTTGAGGGCGCGGGAGCGCTGGACCAGGCCGCGCTCCAGCGTCGCCCACTCGGCGCGGGTCAGCACGCGGGGAATGATGTCGAAGGGGATCAGGCGTTCTTCGGCGCTGTCGTCGCCGTAGACGGCGAAGGTGATGCCGATGCGGCGGAACAGCAGCTCCGCCTGGCGGCGGCGGGTGTCGAGCAGCTCCCCCGGCGTCTCGTCCAGCCAGCGCTTCAGCGCCTCGTAGCCGGCGCGGACATCGACCTGGCCGGAGACGCCGCCGTACATCTCGTCGAACGTCTGCATCACCCTCGCCTGACCGCCCGGCATCTGCGCAGGTCGTCTCGCGCCCGCTATCATAGGAGGAAAGCGCGGCCGGGTGCGAGGGGTTCGCGTGGCTACGAACTAGGCGGGGCGGCGCCGGATGACCGTCCAAAGGGCAGTTCTCTTTCCCTCCCCTCGAAGGGGAGGGCGGCTGGCGCCCGCCCTCACGCCGTGCGGATGTACTCCCCGATGCGCGTGTCGAGCACCGCCAGCGGCATGGCGCCGGCTAGGAGCCCTGCGTCGTGGAACTTGCGGATGTCGAACCGCGCCCCTAGCGCCGTCTTCGCCCGCTCCCGCTGTCGCAGCCAGTCGAGCTTGCCCAGCATGTAGCTGCAGGCCTGGCCCGGCCACACGCAGTAGCGCTCCACCTCGGTGGTGGCCGAGGCGTCCTGGTCGCCCAGCGTGTCCACATAATAGCGGATCGCCTTCTCCCGGCTCCAGCCCTGGCTGTGCAGGCCCGTGTCCACCACCAGGCGCACGGCGCGGAACATGCTGTCGTGCAGCTGGCCGATATGGCCCGTCGGATCGTTGTCGTACATGCCCATCTCCACCGCCAGCTGCTCGGCGTAGAGCGCCCAGCCCTCGCCGTAGCCGGAGAAGAACTGGGTCTTGCGGATCAGCGGCAGGTTGGTCTCCAGCGCCAGGGAGCCCTGCAGGTGGTGGCCGGGGATGCCTTCGTGGAAGGTCAGGGTCGGCAGGGTCCAGCTCGGCACCTCGGCCGTGTCGCGCAGGTTGATGTAGTAGGCGCCGGGCCGCGTGCCGGCGAGATCGCCCGGTTCGTAGTAGCCGCCCGGCGCC
>CAXUEN010000275.1:2049-4021 GCA_964249945.1 uncultured Caulobacteraceae bacterium
CGATAGCCTTGGGCACCCGGCGGATGTCGAGCCTCGCCTTCGGCAGCGTGCCGAACCAGGCGGGCAGCTTGGCCTGGACGGCGGCGACCTTCAGGTTCAGGTCGGCGATCAGCTTGACCTTGCCCTCGTCGGTGTTCGGATAGCGGTACTTGGGATCGTTGTAGAGGGCGCGCAGCCGCTCGCCGACCGTGCCCTGGGCCAGGCCCTGGCCCTTCATCAGGGCGTCGAGCTGGGCTTGGTGGCTGGCGACAAGGTCCAGGCCGGTCTGGTGGATCTCCGCGGGCGGCATGTCCGAGGTCGTCCACTGCTTCAGCGACAGGGCGTAGAAGGCGGGGCCGTCCGGCAGGCGGGCGACGCCGGCGTCGTGCACCGCCTTGGCCCTGAGCGCGCCCATCAGGGCGATCTGGCGGTCGAGCGCGGGCTGCACCTCGCCGGTGTAGATGGCCGCGGCCCGGCCGGCGTAGTCGCCCGCGATGCCCTTCTCGTGCGCGCGGCGCGCCACCGACTGCACCAGGTTGGAGGCGGCCGGCGAGGTGTCGCGGAGCGCCCGCATCTGGATCAGGGTCTTGTCGAGGATGAAGTCCGGCGGCGTGACGCCCAGGCCGGCGTCGTGGCGGCCGACGGCGTCCTCCTGGTCCATGGCGGTGGCGAAGGCCGACAGGCGAGCCAGATAGTCGTCGGCGTCGGCCCTGGTCTCGATGGCGTGCTGGCTGTCCAGGAAGTCCGGCACGCTCTGGTAGGCGCCGGTGAGCTGGCTGATCACGTAGGGGCCGCCGATGAAGGGGAAGCGGCGGTCCCCCTCGTCGGTCAGGGCGGTGACGTAGGCCACCGAGTCCAGGTTCACCCGGTCCTGGGGCCCGAGCGTCGAGCGGTCCACCGCCCGCAGGCGGGCCAGCTGGGCGGCGGTGCGGCGCTTGTCGCCCTCCCAGGCCGAGATGGAGCGGTCGTCCAGCAGGGCCTTCTGGCCGGCGCGGGCGCCGCTGTCGAGGCCGAGGCTGGTGGCCAGCTCCGGCGAGCGGTCCAGGTTCTCCTTCATGATCGCGTCGAAGGTCGCGGCCAGCTGCGGCGAGGACGTCCCGCCCGGGGACGTCCCGCCGGACGTCTGGGCGCTCGCCGTCCCCGACACGAGGGCGAGCCCCGTCACGCCGGCGGCGCCGGCCAGAAGGTCACGTCGGTTCATGGGTCGCCCGTCTCAGCTGCAGAACGGTGGTTAGCCGGCTCCGACAAGGAAATGAATTAAACTTTGCACATGCGCCGCCGCCGCGGTGATTTTGCGGACCTCCATGCATCGCAGCCGGTTGGCCGGCGTTCTGGCCGTCGACAGATCACTCACGGGAGACACCGCCATGGCCGACAGCACCACCCTCGAGCGGCCGAAGTCCGCCGCCAAGCCCTTCCTCAGCGACGTGAAGACGCTGCGCGACCGCGCGCGCAAGCACATCGACGGCGGCGCCGTCACCTCGACCTACCAGGGCGACGTGAACAAGACGATCGAGATCCTGCAGTCGGTGCTGGCCACCGAGATCGTCTGCGTGCTGCGCTACACCCAGCACTCCATCGCCGCCTCGGGCATCTCCAGCGAGGGCGTGCGCGCCGAGTTCAAGGAGCATGCGGCGGAGGAGACCGAGCACATGCTGGCGGTGGCCGACCGCATCAACCAGCTCGGCGGCACGCCCAACTTCGATCCCGACGGCCTGGCCACCCGGTCAGCCTCGCAATATGCGGGCCAGGACGGCAACCTGATCGACATGATCAAGGAGAACCTGATCGCCGAGCGGATCGCGGTGGACCACTACCGCGAGCTGATCCGCTACTTCGCCGACGACGACCCCACCACCCGCGTGATGCTGGAGGGCATCCTGGCGGTGGAGGAGGAGCACGCCGACGACATGCACGACCTGCTGGTCTCCCACGAGGGCACGCCGCCCCTGCCGCGCGACTGACCGGTCTCGGGTCGAAGGAACCGCTGGCC
>CAXUEN010000276.1:0-1375 GCA_964249945.1 uncultured Caulobacteraceae bacterium
GGCCATACCGGTGATCGCGTCGGGCGGCGTGGCGGGGGTGGACGACATCCTGCAGCTGAAGGGCCGCACCGGTGCGCCGATCTCCGGCGCCGTGCTCGGCAAGGCCCTCTACACCGGCGCCCTGGACGCGCGTACGGCGCTAACGGCGGCGCGCGGCTAGGGCGCTTGCTGAAGGTCCGCGTCATCCCCTGCTTGGACGTGAAGGACGGGCGCGTGGTGAAGGGCGTGAACTTCGCGGCCCTGCGCGACGCCGGTGGTCCGGTTGAGCAGGCCCGGGCCTACGACGCGGCCGGCGCCGACGAGCTGATGTTCCTGGACATCACCGCCTCCTCCGACGGGCGGGCCGCCATGTACGACGTCATCGCCCGGACGGCGGAGGCCTGCTTCATGCCGCTGTCGGTGGGGGGCGGGGTGCGCACCGTAGAGGACGCGCGCCGGCTGCTGCGCTCGGGCGCGGACAAGGTCTCGGTGAACACCGCAGCCGTGGAGGACCCCGGCCTGATCGCCGCCTGCGCCGACGCCTTCGGCGTGCAGTGCGTGGTGGCGGCCGTAGACGTGAAGCAGGCGACGCCGGGCCACTGGGAGGTGTTCACCTATGGCGGCCGCAAGGCTACCGGGCTGGACGCCCTGGACTACGCGGCCCTGGCCGTAGCGCGGGGGGCCGGAGAGATCCTGCTGACCTCGATGGACCGTGACGGCGTAAAGGGCGGCTACGATCTCGCTCTGCTGAAGGCGTTCAGCGAGGCCGTGCCGGTGCCGGTGATCGCGTCGGGCGGCGCGGGCTCCGCTCGGCACCTAGTGGAGGCGGTGCGGGACGGCGGCGCGTCGGCCGTGCTGGCGGCCTCCATCTTCCACTTCGGCGAGGTGAGCGTGCGCGAGGCGAAGGCCGCGATGGCTGACGCGGGCCTGCCGGTGAGGGACGCCTGATGGGCGCCTCCTTCGAACGCCTGGCCTGGGCGCTGCAGCGGCTGGACAACACCATCGCCGAGCGTAGGGACGCGGATCCGTCCGGCTCCTACACCGCGCAGCTACTGGCCGCCGGCGTGGAGCGCGCAGCGAAGAAGTTCGGCGAGGAGGCGGTGGAGACCGTCATCGCCGCCGTCCAGGCCGATCCAGACGCCCTGGCGGCGGAAAGCGCCGACCTGCTCTACCACTGGCTGGTGCTGCTCGCCGCCGCGGGCGTGCCGCCGGACGCCGTCGCGGCCAGGCTGGAGGCGCGGGAGGGCCGCTCGGGGATCGAGGAGAAGGCGTCGCGCGCCTGACGTCAGGCGTCCAGCGTGAACCCGAGCGTGCGCCAGAGGGCTTTGTCCTTCAGCATGACATCCACAAAGGCGGTGTGCGCGGCGCGTTCCTCGGGGGTGGAGCGCGGCGCCAG
>CAXUEN010000276.1:1385-4014 GCA_964249945.1 uncultured Caulobacteraceae bacterium
GGCCTGGGGGGGGGCCGGCGGCGGGTCGCCGCGGGCTTGTTGGGCGGCGGCTCCCCGCGCGGCGGCGCCGGCCTGGGGGCCGAGGTCCAGCCCGCGCTCCTTGCCGCCCTGCAGCTCCAGATAGACCATGGCCAGGAGCTTGGTGTCGATCAGGGCGCCGTGCTTATCGCGCTCGGCGAGCGAAATCTTGAAGCGCTTACAAAGGGCGTCGAGCGAGTTGTACATGCCCGGGAAGCGCCGCTTGGCCAGCTCGTAAGTGCAGCGCCAGCGCGCCTCCGGCAGGACCTGGCGGCCGCAGCGCTCCAGTTCGTGGTTGACGAAGCCGCGGTCGAAGGCGGCGTTGTGGGCGACCAGGGTCGCCCCGGCCACAAAGTCCAGGAAGGCGTCGCAGATGTCCGGCTCGTGGAACTTGGGCTTGCCGTGCAGGGAGGCGCGGGAGATGCCGTGCACCTTCTCCGCATCCGGCTCTATGTCGCGCTCCGGGTCGATGTAGCGGTGGAAGTAGGCCCCGGTGGGCAGCAGGTCCTCGATCTCGATGCAGGCGATCTCGATCACCCGGTGGCCAGAGCGCGGGTCGATGCCGGTGGTCTCGGTATCTAGGACGATCTCGCGGGCCATGGGGGCCTAGATGAGGTGGTTCGCCGGAGAGGTCCAGCGGTCAGGCGGTCGCGATCCCGTATGCTCCCTCCAGCCGCTCACCCTGCCGCGACGATGCGCTCGGCGAGCAAGGGGTGCAGCTCGAGATTGGCGGCGAGGATGGTGGGGTGGTGCAGGTCCAATGGACTTCCGTCCACAGCACTCACCTTACCACCGGCCTCGGTGACCAGCAGCACGCCCGCGGCCACGTCCCAGGGCTTCAGGTCGCGTTCCCAGTAGGCGTCGAAGCGGCCGGACGCCACCCAAGCCAGGTCGAGGGCTGCAGAGCCGAAGCGGCGCACCCCCGCCACCCGGCCCGACACCTGGTGCAGCTCCTTGAGGAACTGGGCATGGCCGGGTTTGCCCATGAAGGGGATGCCGGTGGCCAGGACGCAGTCCTCCAGCCGGCGCCGAGCGGCGACGCGCAGGCGCTTGTCGTTGTTGTAGGCGCCCTTGCCGCGTTCGGCCCAGAAGGTGTCGTTGGTGATCGGGTTGTGGGTCACCGCGGCCACCACCTGACCGTCCCGCTCCAGCGCCACGTTGACCGCAAAGTGGGGGATGGCGTGCAGGAAGTTGGTGGTGCCGTCCAGGGGATCGACGATCCAGGTGTGGGTCTTGTCGGTGCCCTCCACCAGCCCCTTCTCCTCGCCGAGGAAGCCGTAGCCCGGACGACCCTTCGCCAGCTCCTCCATCAGGGTCTGCTCGGCGGCGAGGTCGGCGTTGGAGACGAAATCGGCAGGGCCCTTGCGGGAGACCTGCAGCTCCTCGACCTCGCCGAAGTCGCGGGCCAGCTTGCGGCCGGCCTTGCGGGCGGCGTCGATCATCACCTTGAGCAGGGCGGTGGGCGTGGTCACGTGGGCGATCCGATCGAGACGCGGGGGCGGTGGACGCGAGGGCGCGAGCAGGCCCGACTGGCGGCCGTGGCGGGCTTACGTCGGCTTCCACCCCGGTTGCAAGACTTCCGCCAGGATCGCCGCCACCTGCGCCCGCGCGGGCTGCAGGCCGTGGCCGGTGTCGATGACGAAGTCGGCGCGGGCGCGCTTGTCCGCATCCGGGGTCTGGCGGGAGAGCAGCAGGTCCAACTTGGCGGGATCCATGTCCGGCCGGGCGAGCACCCTCGCGCGCTGCACCTGCAAATCGGCGGTGACCACCACCACCGCGTCCACCGACGCCTCACCCCCGGTCTCGAACAGCAGCGGGATATCCAGTACGGCCACCCGGGCGCCGGCCGCGCGCGCCGAGTCAAGGAATCCGGAACGCTCAGAGCCGACGAGGGGATGGACGATGGCTTCCAGCTCGGCCAGGGCGCCGGCGTCGGCCTTGACCCGGCGGCTGAGTACGGCGCGGTCCACCGCACCGTCGGCGCCCACCGCCTCGGGAAACGGGACGGCCAGCAGGGCCCCCGCTCCGCCGCCGGGGCCATAGAGGGCGTGCACGGCCGCATCGGCGTCATAGACCGCCGCCCCCTCTGCAGCGAACATGGCGGCGGTGGTGCTCTTGCCCATGCCGATGGACCCGGTGAGACCCAGCAGGATCACGCCTCCTCCGCGTCCAATGCGGCCAGGGCGAGCGCGCGCACCTCCACCGGCTGGGGGACGAGCCGGCCGAACAGGGCCTCGAAGGAGGGAATGGCTTGGCCGACCAGCATGGCCAGGCCATCGACGGTGCGCAAGCCGCGAGACGCCGCGGCGCGCAGGAAGGCGGTGCGCAGCGGCTTGTAGACCATGTCCATGGCCACCGCGTGCTGCGGCAAGGCGTTGAAGGGAAGGTCTAGCTCGCCCTCACCCTCCAGGCCCGCCGCCGTGGCGTTGACCACCAGGGAGGCCTTGGAGAAGGCGTCGGCCAAGTCCGTCCACGCGACGGCTTCCACGCCTACGATATCGCCGGCCAGCTTCACGGCCCGAGCGTGGGCCCGGTTGGCGACGCGCACCTTTACCCCGGCTCCCGACAGCGCCGCCGCCGCGCCCCGGGCCGCACCGCCTGAGCCCAGGAC
>CAXUEN010000277.1:0-3976 GCA_964249945.1 uncultured Caulobacteraceae bacterium
GATAGAGGGCCAGGAGGGCCAGCAGGATGGCCAGGCTCCGCGAGATCATGGCCGTGTCCTTGGGCTCCGCGGACTGAATGCGCCCTGAACGGCCAGGCTTAGCCTACGTTTCCGTCACCGTGGTGTCGCGGGCGAAACAGGCTTGGCCGCGGCGTCAGCTCAGCGCCGGGAGGGCGCGTAGGGGCGCTCCTTGCGCCACTGCTCGCAGAAGCGGTCCAGCTCCGGATCGGCCCCCTCCGGCAAGCTCAGCACCAGGTGCGCGATGAGGTTTCCGCGCCGCCCTGTCGCCGGGTCGAAGGCGCCGCGCCCCTTCAGCCGCAGCTGGGAGCCGGCCTTGGCGTGGCGGGGCACGGTGAGTTGCACCGGCCCGTCGGGCGTCGGCGCCTCCACCTTCGCCCCCAGCACTGCGTCGGGGATCGAGACCGGCAGGTCCATGTGCAGGTCCGCCCCCTCCAGCCGGAACAGCGGGTGACTGCGCACCGCCAGCTCGATCAAGGCGTCGCCCGCCGGGCCGCCGCCCCGCCCAGGATAGCCCTGGCCGCGCAGGCGCAGCACCTGACCGTCGGTGGCGCCCTTGGGGATGGTCACGTCCAGCATCCGGCCGTCGCCGAAGGTGATGCGCCGGGTGGCGCCGGTGATGGTCTCCTCCAGGTCCACGTCCAGCTGCGCCTGCACGTCGGAGCCGCGCATGGCGAAGCCCCGCCCCCCGGCGCGCCCGCGGTTGGAGAACATGCCGCCCAGGATCTCGTCCAGGTCCACGCCTTCGAAGCCCGCGCCCACCCCGCCGGCGGCGCCCGGACCGGGTCGGTAGCCCTGCGGCGGGGCCTCGCGCCCGTCGGCGTCGATCTCACCGCGGTCGTACTTGGCGCGCTTCTCGGCGTCGCCGACAATGTCGAAGGCCGCGCTGATGCGCTTGAAGCGCTCCTCGGCGGCCTTGTCGTCGGGGTTGCGGTCGGGGTGGTGCGTCTTGGCCAGCTTGTGGAAGGCCTTGCGCACGTCCTCCGGAGCCGCCGTGCGCGCCACGCCCAGCGTCGAATAGGGATCCTGCGCCACCTGGACAGCCACCTCCAACCTCGCGCGCCGAGGAGCGCGCACCTGCAGCCTTGATTTAGACCGCCCGGAGCCGAGGGCAAGAGGTCGTGTGACAATTCAGCCACAGCTCGGCTTGGGCCTTTGCGACAAGCTTCACCGCAGGCGGTGCGGCGGATGCTCAAACTCGTCGCGGTGACCCTGGTCTTCCCCGCCATCGTGGCCGCGCGGCCTGCTGCCCGGCTTCGCCGGCAAACCCTCACCGAGTGGGGGGGCGGAGGATGCTTCACATTGCGATACGCGCCACCAGAACCGCGTTCAGTCCCCCGAAGGCGAAGGAGTTGGACACCAGCGCCTCGCAGGCCAGCGGCGTCGGCTCCAGCGCCAGCGGCACGTCGCAGTCCGGATCGGGGCCGAGCCAGTTCAGCACCGGCGGCGCCATGCCCTGCCGCAGGGCCATGATCCCGATCATGAACTCCAGCGCACCGCCGCCGCCGACCAGGTGGCCGTGGGCGGACTTGGTGGCGATCACGGTCTTGCCCGCCATGGCCTCGCCATAGGCCGCCCGCATCGCCTGAGCCTCGGTCCTGTCGTTTAGGGCGGTGCCGGTGCCGTGGCTGGAGATCAGCGCCGAAGCGTCGAGCGCCAGCCCGGCGTCCAGGTGCGCCGCCCGGATCGCCGCCGCCGCGCCCTCCGCATGTGGGGCGGTCAGGTGGTGGGCGTCCGAGGCCGTCCCCATCCCCGCCATCTCGGCCAGCACCACCGCGCCGCGCGCCCGGGCGTGGGCCTCCGACTCCAGCACCAGCATGGCCGCCCCCTCGCCCAGCACCAGCCCCTTTCGGCCCGCGGAGAAGGGCCGGCACGTGTCGGGCGCCAGGGTCCGCAGCGCCGCCCAGCCGAGCCAGGAACCCAGCGTCAGGCAGGCCTCGCCGCCGCCCACCAGCGCCACGTCGCAGCGCCCCGCGCGGATCATGTGCATGCCCTCCCCGATCGCATGGGCGGAGGAGGAACAGGCGCTGGACAGGCTGAAGGTCAGTCCGTGCACCCCGAACAGCATGGACAGCTGGGCGGCCGGCGCGCTGAGCATGGATTTGGGGATGGTCAGCGGGTGCACCGAGCCCAGCTTGCGGTCGTAGATGCGCGAGAAGCTCTCCTCGAAGGTGGCGTTGCCCCCGCTGCCCGCCCCGAACAGGATGGCGGTGCGGGTGTCCAGGCTGGCGTGCCCCAGCAGGCCGGCCTGCTCCAGCGCCTCGTAGGCGGCGCTGGCGGCGAACACCGAGAGGGGGTCGAGGTTGCCGAGGGCGCGGGCGCCCAGCCGCGCCTGCAGCTTGGACAGATCGAGGGGCGCGATCGCGGCGGCCGGCCCCTGGAAGCCCAGCGCCGGATGATCGCCGTAGCTGCGCGAGACGGGCGCGATGGCCCCCTCGCCCCGCGCCAGCCGCGTCCAGGTGGCTTCGATCCCCTGGCCGAGCCCCGAGACGCAGCCCAGCCCGGTGACGACGACCCGCGGCCGGTCAGCCATGCTTCGCCGCCCGCCGGCTCATGCAGCGTTGGCCTTGGCCAGCACCACCTCGACGAACTCGCCCAGCGTCTTGGCGTGGGCGAAGTCGGTCTGCTCCACAACCACGCCGAACTGGTCCTCCAGGGCGAAGGTGACGCTGATCATGTCCAGCGAGGCGATGTCGAGGTCGTCCAGGCTCGCCGCGGGATCGAGCCTGGCGCGGTCGGTCGGCATTTCCTTGGCGATGAGATCCAGCACCTGGTCCGCCGTCACCGCCATGAACGCCTCCGCCATCCAGGCCCGAACGAACCCGTCCGGCCGAACATAGCGGCCCAAGGGCTGGGGGGAAGGGCCGATCGCCTGATCCAACCGGCCGCCGCCGCGTTGCAGCGGTGACCGACTGGAGCCTTCATGCGCCGCCCCCTGCTCGCCCTCGCCTCAGCCCTCGCGCTCGCGGTCCCGGCCGCCCACGCGCTCACACCCGCACTCATCCCGGTGGTGACCAGCAACCTGGTGCTGAACGGCGTGACCGCGACCGGGGACGGGACGATGTTCATTACCTACGCCCGCCAGGACAAGGCGCACGGGATCGAGGTGGGGCGGCTGACGGCCAATGCGCCGGCGCCCTTCCCCGACGCCGCCTGGAACGGCTGGGCGCCGGGCCGGGACGGCCACGGCGTCTTCGTCTGGGCCAATGCGCTCCGCATCGGGCCGGACGGCATGCTGTGGGTGGTGGACGCCGGCGCCCCGGGGCCGGGCAGGGCGCAGGTCCCCGGGGGGGCCAAGGTGGTGCGCCTCGACCCCAAGTCGGGCGAGGTGAAGGCGATCTTCCCCATGGACGGCGCGATCAAGCCGATGAGCTATGTGGACGACATCCGCTTCAATGGCGACCACGCCTATCTCACCGACGCCGGCAGGCCGGGCGGGATCATCGTGCTCGACCTGCGCTCCGGCCAGGTGCGCCGGGTGCTGGACAACGACGGATCGGTGGAGGCCCAGGTCGCCCAGACCGCCGACGGCCGCGCCCTGGTGGACCCGAAAGGCGCGCCGGTGGGCTTCAACGCCGACCAGCTGGAGGTGTCGCCGGACGGACGCTGGTTCTACTACCAGCCGGCCACCGGCCCCTTCTACCGCGTCGGGACCCGCTACCTGGACGATCCCCGGCAGAGCGCCGCGGCGCTGCACGCCCACGTGCAGCTCTGGGCGCGGACGGGGGCCACCGGCGGCACGGCCATGGACGCGGCCGGCGTCATGTACGTCAGCGACCTGAACCGCGACGCCATCCTGAGGGTCACGCCAGACGGTGCGATCTCCACCCTGGTGCAGGACCCCCGCCTGATCTGGGGCGACGCCATGTGGATCGACGAGCAGGGCCGCCTGCTCGTCCCCGCCGCCCAGCTCGACCGCACGCCGGGCCTGAACGGCGGCCGCGACACCGTGCAGTAC
>CAXUEN010000278.1:0-3975 GCA_964249945.1 uncultured Caulobacteraceae bacterium
TCTACGAGCGGCGCGCGCGGCGCATCCTGCCGGCGCTGTTCGCCATGATCGTGGGCGCGAGCCTCGGCGCGGCGATGTTCCTGCCGGACGACCTGAAGCTGTTCGGGGAGAGCGCCGTGGCCACGGCGCTGTCGCTCTCCAACCTCTTCTTCTTCCGCCACACGGGCTATTTCGACGTCGGCGCCACTATCTCGCCCCTGCTGCACACCTGGTCGCTGGCGGTGGAGGAGCAGTTCTACCTGGCCTTCCCACTGGCGCTTTGGGCTGCGGCCAGGCTGGCCAGAGGTCGGCGGCCGGTGCTGGTGACGATCATCGCCGCCCTGTGGGTCGCCTCCTTCGCCTTCAGCCTCTGGCAGGTCGCCCATGACCAGCGGGCCGCCTTCTACCTGCCTTTCTCGCGGGCGTGGGAGCTGCTCACCGGATCTCTGCTGGCCGTGGGCCTGGCGCCCGCGCCCCGCCGGTCCTGGATGCGCGAGGCGGGTGGGGCGGCAGGCCGGGCCCTCGTGCTCGCGACCGTTGTCTTCATGCCCCCCACGGCGAGCTTCCCCGGCCTCGACGCTCTGCCGCCCTGTCTGGGGGCCGCCCTGGTGATCTGGGCGGGCGGCGGCGATGCGGTGCGGCCCTCCTGGGCCATGAGGCTGCTGCAGCTGCGCCCTGTGGTGTTCGTCGGCCTGATCTCCTACTCCCTCTATCTCTGGCACTGGCCGCTGCTGGTGTTCGCCCGCTACTACAACCTGGGCGAACTGGACCTGGCGGCTCGGGTTGCGGTGGTCGGGCTGGCCGTCGCGGCGGCCACGGCGTCCTGGTGGCTCGTGGAGCGTCCCTTCCGCACCCGAAGGCTGCTGGCGCGGCGCCGCTCCCTGTTCGGCGCCTGCGCGGCCGCAGGCCTCGCCATCTGCATGGGCGGGAGCGCTCTGGCCGTCGCCCGGGGGCTGCCCCAGCGGCTGGCTCCGGGGGCCGCCCTGCTCGCCGCCGGGGCCGACGACCACAACGCCTACCGCGACCACTGCTTCGCCCTGATGGCCCGCGACCTGGACGCCGGCCGGTTCTGCCGCATCGGTGTGGAGGGCCGCACCCCCACCCTCATGGTCTGGGGCGACTCCCACGCCGACGCGCTGATGGCCGCTTTCGACGCCCAGGCGCGCACGCACGGGATCGCCGGCATCGACGCCACCCACGGCAGCTGCCCGCCGCTCCTCGGCGTGGAGGTGCACGAGCGGGAGGACAACCTCTGCCCCGCCCTGGCCGACGCCGCCCTGGCGCTGATCGAGCGCTACGACATCCGCAAGGTGGTGCTGGCCGGCCGCTGGGCCGGCTATGCGGAGGGCCGGCTGTACCAGGCCGCCGCCCCGCCGGTCGTGCTGCGCCAGGTCGGCGCGCCCGCCTCGGCCTTCCGGGGCGACAACCACGCGATCTTCGCCGCCGCGCTCGAGCGCACGCTTGCGCGCCTGAGCGGGGAAGGGCGGCAGGTCTATCTGGTGGCGCCCGTGCCCGAGGTGGACCGCCCCGTTCCAGACACCCTGGCGCGGGCCGCGCTGTTCCACCGCGCCGTGGCGTTCGCGCCCACCCGCCAGGCCTACGACGCCCGCCAGAGCTTCGTCCGTCCCACCCTGGACAGGCTGGCGCACCGTTACGGAGCCATCGAGATCGACCCGGCCGGTCGCCTGTGCGGACCCGGTCGGTGCCGCCTGACGCTGGACGGCCGGCCGCTGTACTACGACGCCGACCACCTGTCGGTTTACGGCGCGCATTTCCTCGCGCCGCTGGTCGCGCCCGTGTTCGCCGCTGCGCCGGTCCAGCCGCCTCGGCTCGCCGCCGTCGATCCGGCGAGGCGGGCGGATGGCCAGGGGCTGGCCGCCAGCCGATGACCGGCGGCGGGAGCGCCTCTGGCGGCGAGGATCGCGCCAGCCTGCTAGGCGCCACGCCGCAGGCGCGATGGAGCTTCCTGCTCGGCGGCTTCGTGGTGTTCACCTTCAGCGAAGCCTGGATGAAGCCCTTCAACGGCGGGGGCGTGGAACCCGCGGACAACGCCTTGATCCGCATGGCCCACTATCCGGCCTATGTCGCCGGCCTGGTCCTGGTGGGTATGGGACCCTTGGACGCCCTGGCCGCGCTCAGGCGTACGCCCCTGGTCTGGGGGCTGGTGGCGTTCGCTTTCGTGTCCACCCTGTGGTCCATTGACCCCGCGGCCACGGATCGGCGCGCCGTGGCCCTGCTGTTCTCGACCCTGTGCGGGGTTGCGGTGGCCGCGCGCCTGAGCTGGACTCAGCTCACCCGCATGCTGGCGCTGTGTCTGGCGGGCGTCTCGCTGGTCAGCCTGGTCCTTGCGGTGCTCATCCCGACATACGGCCGCATGCAGGAGGTGTTCCCCGGCGCTTGGAGCGGGGTCTTCGTGGAGAAGAACGGGCTGGGCGCCTGGGCGGCCCAGACTTTGGTGGCGTGCGCCGCCGCCTTCGTCATCGACCCCCGGCGGCGCTGGGCCTGGGCGGCGGGCTCCGCGCTCGGCGCGGGGCTGCTGCTGGCGTCCACCTCCAAGACCGCGCTGGTGGTGGCGCGGCTGGGGTGTCGGTGCTTCGCCTTCGCGTGGGCGGTGCGGCGGGGACCCGCCGCGGCGGTGACGGCCACCTTCCTGGGCGTGGTCGCCGTGGGCGCCACGGCGTTCGCGGTCGCCTTCTCTCCGGACACCCTGCTCGGTCTGCTCGGCAAGGACGCCACCCTGACCGGCCGCACCCGCATCTGGGCCGCGGTGGTGCGCCAGATCGCCACCCGGCCGCGGACCGGCTTCGGCTACGGCGCGGTGTGGAGCGACCAGACCGGCTGGGGCCCCGTCTACTGGGTGGTGAAGCAGTACGGCGCGCGGCCGGCCTACGCCCACAACGGCTGGATCGATTTGTGGCTGGGGTTGGGCGTCTACGCCGTATGGATGTGGGCGGCCCTGCTGGCGCTCACCTGGATCACCACCCTGGCCGCCACCTACAGCCGGTCGGACGCGCTGCTGGCGCTGCCCTTCCTGGCCATGTTCACCCTGACCAACCTGACCGAGAGCTCCATCGTCCTGTACAACGCCATAGGTTGGGTGCTGTTCGTGATGCTGGCCGCCAAGGTGCTCCTGCCCGACCGGCCCTCGGCCGGAGCGCCCCTGCCGCAGGCTCAGCGCGGCGCCAGCCGGATCGCGCCGTCCAGCCGGATTGTGGCGGCGTTCAGATAGACGTTCTCAAGGATGTCGATGGCCGTGCGGGCGTAGTCCGCAGCCGTCCCCAGACGCTTGGGGAAGGGGATGCTGGCGGCCAGGCTGTCCTGCACGTTCTGGGGCATGGCCGCCATCATCGGCGTCTGGAAGATGCCGGGCAGGATGGTGTTCACCCGTACGCCCTCGTTCATCAGGTCGCGCGCGATGGGCAGCATCATGGCCAGCACCCCGCCCTTGGAGGCGGAATAGGCCGCCTGGCCGATCTGGCCGTCTTCCGCCGCGACCGAGGCGGTGTTTATGATCGCGCCCCGCTCGCCGTCCGCCAGGGGCTCCAGCGTCACCATGCCGGCGACGGATTTCGCCAGGCAGCGGAAGGTGCCGAACAGGTTGATCCGCACGGTGCGCTCGAACACCTCCTGGGGGAAGGTGGTGATCTCGCCGGTGTCCTTCTTGCGGCCGACCGTCTTGGCGCCTGTGGCGATGCCAGCGCAGTTCACCAGCACCCGCTCCTGCCCGTGGACGGCGCGGGCCTTGGCGAGGCCTGCGTCCACGTCGGCGTCCGAGGTCACGTCTACCTTGCAGAAGACACCGCCGATCTCGCCGGCCACGGCCTCGCCACGCTCGGCGTTCATGTCGAACAGCGCCACCTTCACGCCGTAGGCGGCTAGCGCACGGGCCGTTCCTTCGCCGAGGCCCGAAGCGCCGCCGGTGACGATGGCAGAGATGGAGGAGTCGAGGATCATGGGGCGCCTCTTCTCCCTCCCCCTGAGGGGAGGGTCGGGGTG
>CAXUEN010000279.1:0-3973 GCA_964249945.1 uncultured Caulobacteraceae bacterium
GACGAGGTAACATTTAACAACGGCTTATGGTCGCCCGGCCGCCGGCTGAGCGGCCGGCGCTCCATGATCGCCCCCCGCTACCGGCGCCCGAACACCCGCCTGTCGCCCGAGGAGGTCACGCGACTGGTCCGCATGCGCGAACAGGGCGCCACCTGGAAGGAGATCGGACGCGCCTTCGCCAAGCAGGACGGCGCCTGCAAATCCATCTTCGACAAGGCCAGGGGCGAACCGCCCCGTGGCCGTGGGGTCGGGACCCCTGCAAGGGTCCCGGCCTGATCCCCTCCGGCCGCGGGCCGGGGATGCGCGGGGGCGGCGTCAGGCGGACGCCGCCCCTTTTTCAGGCTTTCGAGGGAAGCGGACGGCGCCGCCGCGCCCCATCGACGGCGATGCAGACGACGACCTGGGTCACCTTGAAGACGTCGCGCCTGTCGCGGCGCCTGCGCCGGGCCTCCACCGACACGCGCACGGAGGTGCGTCCCACCTGCACGAGGCGGGCGAACAGGCTGACCTCGTCGCCCCCCACGAAGGCCAAGCCGGCGCTCCGGCGCTCACGGCTCGATCTTCACGGGCGAACGCTCCTCGGCAGGCCACGGCCGGGCGAGGGCGGCGCCATGGTGATTGCGCCGGGATCCAGGCCCGCGGCGATACCCGGCGTCTGCGCCTGCGTCCAGTCCACCGCCTGTACCATCACGCCTTGGACCGCGGCGTCATAGGCCTGGACGATGGCGGAGACCCGGTCCTGCGCAGCCCCGCGGCGCTCGGTGAACACCTGCTGCACCAGCGCACGCCCGTCGGCCCGGGTGAGCGTGGCGCGCAGGCTGACCACCACGGTGGGCGGCGCGGCCGGCGCGGCAGGATCGTAGCGGGCGTCGAACTCGGTCACGTCGAGCCGCAGCAGGGCGGTGGCGGCGCCGAGCTGGCCGCGGTCGATCAGGCGTACGGAGGCGGCGCGGGCGGCGAACGCGTTCTGCACGTCCTCCTGGAACATCAGCGCCGCGGGCGTCAGCCAGCGGGCGCCGGCGATGTAGGCGGCCTCGTCGCCCCGCGCCGTCAGGATGCCATCGCCCAGCGCCGCCCGCGGCAGCGTCACCTGGCTGAGGATCACGCCGAGGCTGGCCTGCCCCCGGCCGACCACGACCCCGTCCGGAGAGGCGGCCGGCGGCGGCGTCCGGCCGAATTGATAGAGCTGAGCCGGCGGCTGCCTGGGCAGGAGCGACACGCAGCCGTAAAGGCCAAGCGACACCATCAGGGCGCCGGCGACACCCCCCCTCCTCCCGCCCTGCGCAGTGTGAATGAGAAGATAGCTCATGGCTTCACCTGCACGGTCCTGGCGGGCGACTTGGTCAGCAGCTGGCGGGGGTTCTGCTCCACCTCGCCCACCAGGCGGTCCAGCGACTCGGCTGCGGTCTCCAGGGTGTTCACCGTGCGCGACAGCTGGGGCAGGCCGTTGGCGGCGAAGTCGATGGTGGGGCCCTGCAGCTTGCCGATCAGGGTGCGCGCGTCGGTGGCCGTCGCCTTCAGTTGGGTGGCGGCGGAATCGAGGTTGGCCAGGGTGCGCCGGCCGTCGCCGGTGATCATGGCGTTCGCGTTCAGGGCCAGGGTGTCGATGTGTTGGGACGAGACCGTGGCGCTCTTCAGCGTAGTGTCCAGGTCGGCGAGCAGCTGGCCCTGGTTCTTCGCCAGGGCGGTGGCGTCGCGCACATTGGCCAGGGTCTCGCCGAACGCCGCCTCGTTCCTGTCCGACAGCAGGGTGTTGACGCGGTCCAGCGCCTCCACCGAGCGGGCCAGCACGTCGCCGCCCCCGGCCAGCAGGCCCTCCAGCGCGCTCTGCCGGGTGTGGATGACGGGGATCACGTCGCTAGGCGTCGCCTCTCTCAGCAGCGGCCGCCCGGGGCTGCCCGCGGTGATCTGGATATAGTTCACCCCGGTGATGCCCATGGGCTCGAGCGAGCCCAGGGAGTCGGTCTTCACCGGCGCGTCGGAGGTGATGCGGATGCGCGCCACCACACGGTTCGGGTCGCGCCGGTCCAGCGACAGCTTGGTCACGCCCCCCACCTTGATGCCGTTGAAATAGACCTCGCCGCCGGAGGAGAGGCCTCGCACCGGCCCTTTGAAGTCCACGTCGTAGAGGGCGTACTGGCTGGTGAACTGGGCCCGCGCCAGCCAGACCACGAAGACCAGCAGGCCGACGAACAGCGCCGCCGAGACCGCGCCCACCAAGGCGTAATGGGCGTTGCGCTCCATCAGGCCGGCCCGGCTGCACGGGCGGACTTCGCCGCCCGCCCCCGCGGCCCCAGGAAGTAGGCCTTGATCCAGGGGTGCTCGGAGCGTTCCAGCTCAGCCACGGGGGCTAGGGCTACGATCTGGCGGTCAGCGATCACCGCCACCCGATCGCAGAGCGCGTACAGGCTGTCCAGGTCGTGGGTGATCAGGAAGACCGTGAGTCCCAGCACTGAGGACAGCTCGCCGATAAGCTGGTCGAAGGCTTGGGCGCCGATCGGGTCGAGGCCGGCGGTGGGCTCGTCAAGGAACAGCAGCTCGGGATCGAGCGCCAGGGCGCGGGCCAGGCTGACGCGCTTGCGCATGCCGCCGGAGAGTTCGGCCGGCTTCATGTCGGCGACCTCGGGGCCCAGCCCTGCGAGGGCGAGCTTCAGCTCCGCCAAGGCCTCGACCTGGCGGCGCGGCAGACGGGTGTGTTCGCGCAGGGGGGCGGAGACGTTGTCGCGCACGTCCAGGGCCGAGAACAGCGCTCCGCCCTGGAACAGCACGCCCCAGCGCGCCTCCAGCGCCCGCTGCTCGCGCTCGCCTGCGCGACCCACGTCGACGCCCAGCACCTTGACCTGTCCGGCGTCCGGCGCGCGCAGCCCGATAAGCGTGTTCAGAAGCACCGACTTGCCCGCGCCCGAGCCGCCGACCAATCCCAGGATCTCGCCCTTGCGCACGGTGAGGTCCAGCCCGTCGTGCACCAGGTGCGAGCCAAAACGCGACACCAGGCCGCGCACCTCGATCACCGGCTCGCCCGTGGCCGCTCCCACCGGCGGCCGCCGTGCGGCGGCCTCCACCGCGCTCACAGGTCCGCTCTCACAGGCCCACGCTGGTGAACAGCAGGGCGAAGGCGGCGTCGGTGATGATGATGGCGAACAGGGCCTGAACCACCGCGGTGGTCACCCGGCGGCCCAGCGTCTCCACGTCGCCTTCGACCTCCATGCCCTGGCGGCAGCCGATGGCGGCGATGATCATGGCCATGACGGGCGCCTTGGCGATGCCGATGTAGAGCTGCGCGACGCCCACATTGTCCAGCATGCGCTGCAGGAAGAAGGCCGGCGACAGACCCACCACCGCCCAGACCACCAGCACGCCTCCCGCCAAGCCTGCGATCATGGCCACGAAGGTCAGCAGCGGCGTCATGGCCAGCAGGGCGACGAAGCGGGGGATGATCAGGGCCTCGAACGGGTCCACCCCCATGACCTGCATGGCGTCGACCTCCTGGTTCATGCGCATCGCCCCGATCTCCGCGGCGAAGCTGGAGGCGGAGCGGCCGGCCAGGATGATGGCGGTGACCAGCACCCCGAACTCCCGCAGCACGCCGATGCCCACCAGCTCCACCGCAAATATCTGGGCGCCGAACTGGGCCAGCAGGTCGGTGCCGAGGAAGGCGATGGTGGCGCCGACGAAGAAGTTGGTGGTGGCCACGATGGGCAGGGCGTCCAGCCCCGCCCGCTCCATCAGCGACACGGTGGGGGCGAGGCGGAAGCGCCGGGGATCGAGGGCCAGGCGCGCAAGGGCGCTCAGCAGCCGGCCGTAGAAGATCAGGGTGTGGTAGGCCTCGTGGCCCAGATGCGACACGCCGCGGCCCAGCTGCACCAGGGCGCCGTACGCCCCCCTGGGAGGCGGAGCCGGGGCCGCCGCCGGGCGCCGCGCGGCGCTGCTGACCAGGGCCGTCGTCTTGACGGCCGCCTTGGCGAAGGCGGAG
>CAXUEN010000280.1:0-3961 GCA_964249945.1 uncultured Caulobacteraceae bacterium
TCTACGGACCGAGGTTCTATGGCCCGCGACCCTTCTACGGGCCGAGGTTCGGCTATGGCTGGGGCCCGAGATTCGGCCCTTACCGTCCCTGGTAGGCGGGCGCCGCCCGGTCTGGGGCTACGGCCTTGCGATCACGCGGTGCAGGCGTCGGGCTGGACGCGGAGCCCGGTTGAGCGTCACCTCGCCCAGCCGGGCGACGAGGTCGAAGGCGTCGGCCCGCTCGATCGTCACCTCCGCGAAGTCGCCGGGCGCCAGCCGCGCCGCGCCGCGCACGAAGACCTTGCCGTCGATCTCGGGCGCGTCGGCGGACGAGCGCGCCACGGCGATCCCGTCGGCGCGCACTTCGTCCACCAGCACCTTCACGCGTCGCCCGACCTTGGCGCGCAGCTTGGCGCGGCTGATGCGTTCGGCCATCGCCATGAAGCGGCGCCGTCTGTCCTGCTTCACGTCCTCAGGCACGTGGTCGGGCAGGTCGCGGGCGGCGGCCCCCTGCACGTTCTCGTAGGCGAAGGCGCCGACGCGGTCGAGCTGGGCCGCCTCCATCCACTGCAGCAGGAACGCGAAGTCGGCCTCCGTCTCGCCGGGGAAGCCCACCACGAAGGTGGAGCGGATCGCCAGCTCCGGGCAGACGCTGCGCCAGCGCGCGATCCGCTCCAGCGTCTTCTCCTGGTTGGCCGGCCGGCGCATCGCCTTCAGCACATCGGGCGCGGCGTGCTGGAAGGGGATGTCGAGGTAGGGCAGGACCAGCCCCTGCGCCATCAGCGGGATCACCGCGTCTACGTGCGGATAGGGGTAGACGTAGTGCAGCCGAACCCAGGCGCCGAGCTGCCCCAGCCCCCGTGACAGCCCCTCCAGGTTGGCGCGCCAGCTCTCTCCCCGCCACTCGCCGGGCGCATAGCGGAGGTCCAGGCCGTAGGCGGAGGTGTCCTGGGACACCACCAGCAGCTCCTTGACCCCGCTCTCGACCAGCGCCTCGGCCTCCCGCAGCACTTCGTCCACCGGGCGCGAGGCGAGGTCGCCCCGCAGGCTCGGAATGATGCAGAAACTGCAGCGGTGGTCGCAGCCCTCGGCGATCTTCAGGTAGGCGTAGTGGCGCGGCGTCAGCTTGTGCCCGCCGCCCGGGACAGGCGCGATCTCGGCGAAGGGATCGGGCTGGGGAGCCGCTCGGTGCACGGCGTCCATCACCGCGTCATAGGCGTGGGCGCCGGTGACCGCGGCGAGGTCGGGGAAGCGCTCCCGCAGCAGCGCCTCCTCCGAGCCCATGCAGCCGGTGACGATCACCGGACGCCCTGACGCCCGCGCCTCGGCGATGGCCTCCAGGCTCTCCTCCCGCGCGCTGTCCAGGAAGGCGCAGGTGTTCACGATCACCGCGTCCGACCCCGCATAGTCCGGCGAGGTGTCGTAACCCTCCCCCTTCAGCCGGGTCAGGATCCGCTCGGAATCCACCAGCGCCTTGGGACAGCCCAGGCTGACCATGCCGACGGTGGGGCGGCGCAACGGGATGGCTTCGAGGTTGCCGTCGGGCCGGTCGCCCATGCGGGATCGTCCTTGGAGTTCGGGAAGTGCGCTATCTAGGCCATCCCGCCGCGAGGTGCGAGCGGCCGCCACCCCGGGCCTTGCGACGCTCATCGCGTCCTGGCCAGGCGCGGGTCGTAGAGCCACCGGCGCACCTTCCGCGCCCTGATCCTGGCGGTGTCCGCGTGGGCTGGGTTGATCAGGAGGTTCGTGGCCTCAGGGACAATGGCGGAAGGGATCAGCAGCAGGGCCGAGGCGGCGGAGCGCGCCCAGGCCGTGCCTGCGGCGATGCTCGCCCGCCCAGCCGGCTCGGCGTCCCAGCCGACCTTCAGGCTGTCCGGCGTTTCGCGCTGCGCCGCCGACCAGACATCGTCGGGGATGTCGACGGCCACGAGGAAGCGGTTGAACGGCAGGCCGACGAGGTGGACCAAGGTCTCCAGGCAGGCGAGAGCGATCGAATCGGAGGCGTAGACCATCGCTACGCCTCGCTCGTTCCAGCGGCCCGACATCGCCTTGGCGCCGGCGCCGGTAAGGTCGTCAGCCTCGTAGTCCGGCGTATCGGTCGCGATCCGCCAGACCTCGTGGCTCACGCATAGACCCCGCTCTGCATCTGCGACAGGGTCCGGGAAACCAGGGCCTGACCCTGCATGGTGTCCATCAGCTCCACCGGAGCGACGCCCCCCAGCGCCGGCACCGGCTCACGCAGCCAGCGCGACATCCAGGCTGTGGCGTCGAAGCCCTCCGGCCCGCCGGACTCCTGCATCATCGCCTCGACCTGGCCGATCAGGCTGGCCATGCCGATCACCCGCTCGCTCTCCCCCGGCCCCAGCCTCTGGTCCTGGACGACCTTGCGGTTCACCGTGGCGGCCGGCAGGTTGAGGGCGGCCAGCCCGACCGCCTGGGGGATGTCGAGATCGGCGAGCAGCCGCTTGACCATCGTGGCGGGCGCACCGCTCTTGATCATACCGATGCGCTCCACGGGTTCGGCGCGGAAGATGTCGAGATAGGACGGAGATGGCGAGCGCGTGGCCGGCGGATGGCGGTCCAGGTCGACGACAGCTGCAGCGGCTTGAACCATCCGTAAACTCCTTTGGGTAATCATATGGCCCAGGTGAGCAGATTGTCCAGGGGCGTCGTGGGCGCGGCCCGCTCACAGGAAGCTGTAGGGGTCCACGTCGATGCTCATCCGCACCGCGCCCGGCACCTTCACCCGGGCGCGCCACGCGCCGAGATAGGCCTGCAGGTTCACCCGCCGCTCGGCCCGCACCAGCAGCCGCTTGCGGCGGCGGCCGCGGATCAGGGCCAGGGGTGCGTCGGCGGGGCCGTAGACCTCCACCCCGTCGGCCGCCGGCGCGACGCTGATCAGCTCCCGGGCGAAGGCCTCCAGCCGCGCGGCGTCGAGGCTGGACAGGATCACCGCCGCCAGCCGGCCGTAGGGGGGCAGGCCGGACAGCTCGCGCATCTGCGCCTCCGCCGCCAGGAAGCCGTCGCGGTCGCCAGCGGCCAGCGCCTGCATGACGCCGTGCTCAGGGGCGTAGGTCTGGATCAGGGCGCGCCCGGGCTTGTCCGCCCGCCCTGCCCGGCCGGCCACCTGGGCCAGCAGCTGGAAGGTGCGCTCGGCGGCGCGCAGGTCGCCGCCCTTCAGCCCCAGGTCCGCATCGATCACGCCCACCAGCGTCAGCAGGGGGAAGTTGTGGCCCTTGGCGGCGGCCTGGGTGGCGACCAGGATGTCGACCTCGCCCTCGGCCATGCGGGCGACCAGCCGACGCGCGGCCTCGGCGTCCATCACCGTGTCGGAGGAGAAGACCGCCACCCGGGCGTCGGGGAACAGCTCGCGCGCCTCCTCCTCCAGCCGCTCGACGCCGGGGCCGATGGAGGTGAGCGAATCCTTGGCGGCGCAGTGGGGACAGGCCTCGGGCTTCTTCATGGAAAAGCCGGTGAGATGGCACACCAGCCGGCCGGAATAGCGGTGCTCCACCAGCCAGCTGTCGGTGTCCGGCGCGCTCATCCGCTCGCCACAGGCCCGGCAGAGCACCAGCGGCGCGTAGCCGCGGCGGTTCAGGAACAGCAGGGACTGCTCGCCCCGCGCCAGCCCCTGCGCCACCGCCTCCACCAGGCGGGGCGACATCCAGCGGCCGCGCTCGGGCGGCTCTGCGCGCATGTCCACCAGCGCCATCTCCGGCAGGCGGGCGGCCCCGTGGCGGGCGGACAGGCGCAGCCAGGCGTAGCGGCCGGCCTGGGCGTTCCAGATGCTCTCCAGCGACGGCGTGGCGGAAGCGAGCACCACCGCCGCCCCCTCGATCCGCGCGCGCGCCACGGCGAAGTCGCGGGCGTGGTAGACGAAGCCGTCCTCCTGCTTGAACGAGCCGTCGTGCTCCTCGTCCACCACCACCAGGCGCAGACGGTCGAAGGGCAGGAACAGGGCCGAGCGGGCGCCCACCACGAT
>CAXUEN010000281.1:0-3916 GCA_964249945.1 uncultured Caulobacteraceae bacterium
GCGCCAAGCTCGAGATCATCAGCCAGAAGGGCAAGCTCGCCGAGGCGATCCGCTACGCCCTGAGCCGCTGGGAGGGCCTCTCCCGCTTCCTCGACGACGGCCGCATCGAACTCGACTCCAACGTCGTCGAGCGAGCGATCCGCCCCCTGGCCCTGAACAGGAAGAATGCCCTGTTCGCCGGCTCAGACGCCGGCGGCCAGCACTGGGCGGTGATGGCGTCCCTGGTGGAGACCTGCAAGCTCAACGCCGTCGAACCCCAGGCCTACCTCGCCGACGTGCTCACCCGGCTGGTCAACCACCACCCCAACAGCCGTGTCGATGAACTGCTGCCCTGGTCCTACGTGGCCTGAGAACAGCGCTTACGGTGAAGCCGCGCGCGCCAACCACCTCTCGTCAGGCGCGATAGGATGAGGGCGAACCACCTGACACCGGCTATCGACATCTGGGGTTACGGGTGGCGCTGTTGTTACTTTCGATCAACACTGTTCCTAGCGCCCGAGATGGATCGCCGAGGCGGCGTCTTCTTTGACCGATGCGGCCGTGGTTCACGGGCCTTCACAGAAAATCTCTGGCAGCGCCGCCAATGGCAGCAACGCCGTGAGCTCTCCCAGAACCGGTCGGGCAGAAAATGGCCCTTCAGTTAGTCGCCGCGAATGTCTCAAAGCTGGAGGTAAGCTAGAGTCCGGTTAGGGCGCACCCTGGTCGTTCGAACGACGGCTGAAATCAGCTTGCAGGCTCCACTTGATTATCGATGAGCCGGACTGCGGTGTGATTTGCGCTTGGGCATAGGTGGCACTGGAACGGTGGCGAAAAACGTCTTGCCTTGCAGTGTAGCTATGATGCGGAAGTTGCTTCCTGGAGAATGGTGCAGCGCCGTCCGCCACCCGGTAGCTGTTGTGTCGATGGGACCGAGCGGTGGGGTAGCTTCGGTCGCAGCAGTGATCGCATCCTGGACGAATTGCCCATATGCCGCTTGGCAAGAGTCCTTCACGGCGTCCGCCACACGTAGGATCTCCGTTAGGTTGGCCTTCAAGCTCGCAGGCAGATCGGGATAGTCCTGAAAGCCCGCAAATTGATTACCCAACTCGATGATACCAGTATCGGTCTTCGCGCCCGCCGCGCTGAACTGGCCGGGTGCCCGAAGCCGGTTGGCGATCACTGACGCATCAGCCGCATAGCCCGGAGCGACTCGTCTCGGTCATAGAAACCGACCCGGCCCGGTGAGTAAGTCTCCAACAGCATCAGGCGCTCCATAGCGCCGGCGTCCGTATTTTCAGGGGCGAGTTGAACGTCAGCCACCCGGTCCGTCCCTCAAGACGACGATCTGAGATCCGTCGGTTGCGCAGTGGCGAATGATGCTGCTGACCCAGCTGCGAGTCACGAGATAGGTGCTTGATCCAACCTCAGATTGGGTGCCCCTCACATCCTTGGTGAGATCGAGATCGTTTTCAGGCCTGGCGCTGGTCGCGTCCACAGCGGTCTTGCTCGGATCCCAAGCGATCAAACGGCGGCCTTCGCGCCAGTAGACTCTTCCGACTTGATCTTCGGCGGGCGGCTTGACGTTGCCAGGTCCCCGTGGAGGCCGGAACGTCTCAGCGACGACGCAAAAGTGATTCACCCGACCGCGGCCCTCGGTGTCGACCAGCCTCTGAAGCTCCTGCCGCCAACCGGAAAAACCCGGCAAAGCATCGATCTTGATCCATCGGCTCGCCATGGCCTCGCAGGGGGTCGCTGCCGCGAGAGCCAGGCTTAAGGCGCTTACCCCAGCACCGAGGTGCAAGGACGTGTCGAAGCGGGTGGCACGACCTCTGTGTCGCGGCGCTTGAAACTTCATCCTCGGCCGCCGAAGCATGGGCTAGCTCCCAAGATCACCATCTGGACCGATCCAATCTCACCTTGAGTAGGTGTACCCGGGGTGCTGGCAGTCTAACGCTAACATGTCTCCGGCCTCAGCCTTCGCCGGCAAACCGCACCGGGTTTGACGAGCGACTGAGGCCTAGGAGCCTGTCGCCGCCCCATGTCCGTCTCCTTCAAGCGTCACCGCTTCCCGCCTGAGGTGATCCGCTATGCGGTGTGGCTGTACTTTCGCTTCACGTTGAGCATCCGCGATGTGGAGGAGCTGATGGTCGAGCGCGGGATCGAGGTCAGCCGAGAGGCGGTGCGCATGTGGGCGATCAAGTTCGGCCCGCAGTTCGCCAGGAACCTGCGCCGCCGCCAACCGCGCCCGACGGGCCGAAGGCACATCGACGAAATGGTGGTGAAGATCGCCGGCGAGAAGCGCTGGCTGTGGCGGGCTGTGGATGACGAGGGCGTGGTGCTGGACATGCTGGTCCAGCGCCGGCGCAACAAGAAGGCGGCATTGCGTCTCCTCTCCAAGCTGCTGAAGAACACAGGCGTGGAGCCCGAGACGATCACCACCGACAGGCTCGCCTCGTATGGCGCAGCGCTTCGAGAGCTGGACCTCAGCGACCGTCACCGATGTAGCGGCAGGCGCATCAACAACCGCGCTGAAAACAGCCACCTGCCGATCCGGCGACGGGAGCGGAAGATGCAGAAGTTCAAGAGCGACAGCTCAGCCCAGCGCTTCCTGTCCGTCCACGCCGCCGTCTACAACGCCTTCGACACCCAGCCTCACCTGATCAGCCGTCGCGGGCTGCGCGTCCTGCGAGCACAGGCTCACTGCGCCTGGGCTGAGGCCACCAAGGCCGCCTAAGCGGGGTAGGGGAGCGCTTAACGCGACCCGATGCGCAGTCGCTGACTTAACTTGTCAGATCCTGTTACCGTCTTACCCTGTTCACCAACGCTTTCGCCTAACCCACTAAGCGGGCGTGCGTTTTGCAGGGCGACCTCTTCTCGAACGTCGGAAAAAGTCTCTCATATCGCTTATGGCAGGGAATAACAGCCAAACTGCACCAGATCACGGACCGGCGGAGACGCGGGCGCTATTCCACGGCGAGAAGGCGAGGAGAACGGCCAGATTGGCGGGGGTGTGGAGGAGTTGTCGGCACAAAACTGCGGCCGTTACCGCGGCTTAGGCGGGCTCCTCGCGGCGGAGCAGACCTCTCGCGTGTCGGTGGCGGTGCTGTCAGTCCAACGGCAACTTGTCTCCGCGTGGACGCAGCTCACCCAAACCCGAGCAGGGCTTATCCCGCGACTGCGCGCCACTCAGCCAGTGCGGCTGAGCGTCTCTCCTTGTAGGTCTGCCGGCTGACGAGGTGGCGCTCCTGATTGAAATGGTTGTGCACTGTGCCGTGCATCGAGGCGAAGGTCTGGAGTGTCTTCATCCTCCTGAACCTGAGCATGGCGCATTCTCGTCGCCGGAAGGGCTGGTGTGAGTTCTCAGCCCGGTTGTTCAGGTGACGACCCACTTCCTGGCGCGCCTTGCCCCCGAGCTCCTTCAGGGCGGCGCCGTATGAGCGCAGCCCGTCGGTGACGATCGTCATCGGCCGGCCATGCCGCTTCATGGCTTTTTTGATGAACTTCAGCGCTGCAGCCTTGTCCCGTTCTTTGGTGACAAAGGACTCCAGCACCTCGCCTTCGTGGTCCACCGCCCGCCATAGGTAGCGCATCTCACCGTTGATGCGCACGTAGACCTCATCCAGGTGCCATCGCCAGTGGGTGTGCTGGCGCATGGCTTCGACCCGCCTCTTGCGGATTTCGTTTGCGAACATGGGCCCGAATCGCCGCCACCAGAGCCGCACCGTCTCGTGGCAGATGTCGATGCCGCGCTCGTGCAGCAGATCCTCGACGTTGCGCAGCGACAGCGGGTATTTCACGTACATCATAACCACCAGCCGGATCACCTCCGGCGAGCTGTCGAACCAGCGGAATGGGGCTGGCGGCGGCTTGTGCGTCTTCTTTCGAGGCATGCCGGATCGGGTAGGGGAGGGGTTCTTACCAGCCGATTACGCGATGG
>CAXUEN010000282.1:0-3910 GCA_964249945.1 uncultured Caulobacteraceae bacterium
GTCCTCGCCTCCGGCCTCTGGTGGCACGTGCAGGTGATGGGGAGCGGCCCGGTCCTGCTGCTGCTGCACGGCGCCGGTGCGGCCACCCATTCCTGGCGCGACGTAGCCCCGCTGCTGGCGCGCGACTTCACCGTCGTCGCCCCCGACCTCCCCGGCCACGGCTTCACCGAGACCCCCGGCGGCGACGGCCTGTCCCTGGACGGCATGGCGCGCCAGTTGGCGGACCTGCTGGTCGCCCTGAAACTCACGCCCGAGTTCGCGGTGGGCCACTCCGCGGGGGCCGCCGTGGCGCTGCGCATGGCGATCGGACGCGGGACGGCTCCCGGTGGGATCGTGAGCCTGAACGGGGCGCTGCAGCCGTTCCCGGGGGCGGGCAGCGCGCTGTTCCCGGTGATGGCCAAGCTGCTGTTCCTGAACCCCCTGGCGATCCAGGCCTTCGCCTGGCGGGCGTCGCGGCCCGGGGCTGTGGCGCGCCTGATCGAAGGCACGGGATCGAAGATCGACGCCCGGGGCCTGGCCGCCTACACCACCCTGTTCGCCACGCCCGGGCACGTCGCGGGCGCCCTCGGCATGATGGCGCGCTGGGACCTGGCCCCGCTCCAGGCGGAGCTGGGCCGGCTCACGACCCCGCTGACCCTGGTCACGGCGGACGGCGACACGGCGACGCCGCCGAGCGTGTCCGAGTTCGTCCACGGCCTGCTGCCTTCCAGCACCCTGGTGCGGCTGCCCGGCCTCGGTCACCTGGCCCACGAGGAGGCGCCCGGGCGGGGGGTGGAGATCATCCGGCAAGCCTTCGCGGGCGACGCGCAGAGGGCGCGCGCATGAACCGGGCGCTGCTGATCATCTACGAGCCGGCCCTGTTCCTGCTGGCGGCGCTCGGCTGGGCCGGCTGGGAGCTGTGGTCGCTGCGCACCCGGAAGGGCGGCGAACCGCGCAAGCCTGAGGGCGAGGCGCCGCTTGACCCTCCCGCAGGGCCGCGCGCGTAAGACGTGACAGGATCGTCCGGCATGACCCTATCCCGCTCATCCCGGCATTCGCCGGGATGAGCGGATCGAAAAGCATGCGGCGCAATCTTTGATGAGCGGGAGCTAGCCCATGGCCGCCAGCCTCATGCCGCTCGTGGCGCAAAGCGTCCTCGAACTCGCCGTCGTCGGCTTCGCCGGATGGGAGCTCTGGAAGCTGCGCGCGCCCAAGCCCAAGGACCCGCCCTCAGCCGACCCGCCGGGGCATGCGGTAGGGGAGCATGGTCTTGACGATGGGGGACCTTAGGCGGCAGGCCGACAGGCTCTCGTGCACGATCTCCGCCGGCTCGCCGTCGTAGGCCCCCTTCAGGGTGGAGCGGCTGTAGAAGGGCGCATCCTCCAGCGTCTTCTCCAGCCGGGGCGGAGCGGCCGGATCGCCCCGCACTCGCCGCGCCATCATCCAGAAGGTTCGGCGCAGGTCCTGGAAGGGCGGGGGCGCAACCTCCTCCACCTCGCCGTCCTGCCCGATGCGCAGCGCCAGGTGCACGCCGCGGGCGTCATCGGGGCCAACGTCGTAGAAGATCAGGGTGTCGCGCTTCCTGTGCGCCCGTGACCAGGTCCAGTCGGAGAAGGAGGTCTCCAGCGGGCTGTCGCCCCCATTGGTGTCGAAATAGCCGTTGCCCGTCCACCTCACCCCCGGCTGCTCCAGCTCGACCTCAACCCGGGCTCGCGGCGCGATCGGGCGCCAGACGTGGCGTCCCACGCCGCCGATCTCGAACTGGCGCGGCACCAGCGCCTGCGGATGCAGGCGGATCACGCCCTTCAGGCGGGACGGCACCGGCGTGGTCGTCTCGTCCAGGCGCAGGACCAGCGTGTCGCCGTCCCAGTTCAGGTGGCTGCGGCCGATGGCCAGGAGGTGCGCTTCCTGGTGCAGGGCGCCCTTGCCGCGCTCCGTCATGGCCCAGCCCGGCCGCCACACCGGCCCACGCGGCCCGTAGAGCGCCACGTTCAGGGTGCAGTGGTCCAGCGGGTCCGCCCAGCCGGCCCGGGCGTAGTAGGGCGAGAAGACGCTGCCGATAAAGGCGATGATGGTGAAGCCGAAGCGGCCGTCGTCGCTCAGCGCGTCGACATACCACCAGCGATAGCCGCCCCTCGGAACGCAGACGTCGAAGCGCGGTCCCGCATCAATCGCCGCGCGGCCAGCCGGCCCGACAGCGCCGCCATCGGCACGCCCGCGCCCGGATGCACGCTCCCCCCCGCCAGGTAGAGCCCCGGCGTCCGCGAGCGTGCGCCCGGACGCCTGAAAGCCGCCGCCCAGCCATGCATCGCCTGTCCATAGAGGGCGCCCCCCGTACCCGGGAACATCGCCTCGAAATCCCTCGGCGTCGTGGCGACGCTCGAACCGGACGGCTTCAGCTCCAGCCCGCATCGCCTCAGGTGATCGAAAACCCTCGTCTCGCATGCCCACAGCTCCTGTTGATCCATGCTGCGCCTGTCCCCGTCGGCCGGGGCGTTGATCAGGGCGAAGATCCGCTCGGGCTCGCCCTCCGCCGTCCCGTCTCGCCGGCCCTGGTCGTCGCGATCCTGGGCGCAAACGTAGATCGTGGGCTCAGCGGGGATGCGGCCGGCGGCGAGGTCGTCGAACTCCGCCGCGTAGTCGCCCGAGAAGAAGACGTTGTGGCGTGCGAGCGGGAAGCCGGAGGTCTGCGCCACCGCCGCCCAGGTCACCGCCGACAGCGAGCGCACCGGACGGCGCGGCCCGGGGACGGCATGGGAGACCGCCTCGCCGAACGCCCCGCCCGACACCGCGGCCGCGTCGGCGTTCACCACCACGGCGTCCGCCTCGATCCGCTCGCCGCTGGCGAGGTCGACGCCCGCCGCCCGGCCGCGCTCCACCGCTATGCCCGACACGCTCTCGCCATAGCGCAGGGACACGCCTCGGGCGGAGGCCAGGGCGGCCAGGGCCTCGGCCAGCCGCTTCATGTCGCCCTCGACCAGCCAGACGCCTTCCTGCTCCACGTGGGCGACCAGCATCAGGGTGGCCGGCGCCTCGAAGGGGGAGGCGCCACAATAGGTGGCGTAGCGGCCGAACAGCTGGCGCAGGCGCAGGTCGTGAAAGTGGTCGCCGAGCGCCTGCCACAGCGTCTCGTAGGGGCGCAGGCGGAACAGGGCGGGCGCATCCTGCAGCGCGATGCGCCAGCTCAGGCCCAGCAGCCCGCAGCGGTCGCGCGTCAGGAAGGTGTCACGCAGCGTGCGGTAGATATGGGCCGACTCGGCGGCGAAGGCGCGGTAGCCCCTGGCCTCCGCCGCCCCGGCCAGGTCGCCGATGGCTTCGGCGGAGCGGTCCACGTCGGCGAACAGGTCCAGCCGCTGGTTGCCGCTCCAGGCGTGGCGGGCCAGCACCGTGGCGGGCTTCAGCGTCACGTGGGCGTCGAGGTCGGCCCCGGCGTCGCGGAACAGGCCGTCGAACACCCAGCGCATGGTCATGATGGTGGGGCCGCCGTCGATGCGCGCATCGCCCACGGCCGCCTGGTGCATCTTGCCGCCCGGGGTGGCCGCGCGCTCCACCACGGTCACGGCGTAGCCGGCGGTCGCCAGGTCGATGGCGCAGGCGAGGCCGCCCATGCCGCTGCCGACCACCACGACCTTCCCCTGCCTCACCGAGACCCACCCTTAAAGCGTCCGTTGATCTGGACGCTAGCATGTGTCTAGCTGGAGTGACAGTCAGGTTTGACGCCGTCCGGTGGGAGCCCTCCAACATGTCCGCCACGCTGAGGATCGAAGCCGCCCTCGAGGCCGCCGTCGCAACCCTCGAGACGGAAGCGGCCCCGCCTCGCCTCGTCGCTGCGCTCCGTCATGCGGTCTTTCCCGGCGGGGCGCGGGTGCGGCCGCACCTTTGTCTGGCGGTGGGGGCCGCCTGCGGGGCGGACGTCCCGGCGCTGGTGGAG
>CAXUEN010000283.1:0-3884 GCA_964249945.1 uncultured Caulobacteraceae bacterium
TGTCGGTGTGCCAGGTTTCGGCCGCCACGCCGGTGGAGGTCTCGTCGGCGTGGATTCTGACGATGGCGGGATGGCCGGGCGTGCCGTGCCTGGCGATGTACTCCTCGCCGAACACGTCCACGTGGTCGTAGAGCGGACCGAAGTGGGCGCCGAAGCGCTCGTGCGCGTCCATGTCCATGGGCTGGTCGCGGAAGAAGATCACCTGGTGGGCGACCAGGGCGTCGTGGATCGCCGCCACCTCGCTGTTGGACAGCGGCCGGGTGAGGTCCACCCCGCCGATCTCCGCGCCGATGCGCGCGGTCAGGGGCTTCACGTCGATGGCGCGGTTGGACACGGCGGCTCCCTATAGTCTTCTGGCCTGCGCCGCCGCCAACCTTCGCCGAGGTGGGCGGCGGTCGGACACGCTCCGAACTCCATCAGCATAACGGCTGGCGACGATCTTGAGGCCGGCTCCAGAAACAATTGCAGATGTCAACGCATACATGGGTCTTCGCTCCGGACGCCGATCAAAGCGACGGTCCTATTCGCGGGTGTAGCCCGCCGGGACCTGCGGGTCGGGGCCGGCCTTGCCCCACAGGATGATCTCGTTGCCCCAGGGGTCCTGGAAGGCGTGATTGTAGCCGTTGAACTCCGACCAGTAGTGGTCGCGCCACAGGATCGTGGCGCCCAGCCGCTCGGCGGTGGAGAGGATGCGCCCGGGCGTGTCGTCGTCGCTGACCAGCACCCAGATGCGCGCCTTGCGCCCCGTGGTGCTGAGCGTGCGGGGCTCCACGCCGGCCGGCTCCGGATGCGGCCGGGCGTTCTTCGCGTCGAAGATGCCGAAGTGCAGGTTGCCGATCTCGCTCTGCGACCTGTCCTTGTTCAGGAAGACGCCCCCCGGCGCCATGCGGTGGTAGACGCCTTCGGGGCGCGCATCGTTCTCCCAGCCGAACACCTCCGCATAGAACCGCCCCGCCGCGGACGGATCGTCGGAGGCGAGGTCCACGAAGATCAGGGTGTTGGGATAGGCCATGTCGCACCCTCAGCTCTCCTCGGGTCATCATCTTAGCCGATGCGGAGAGCCTGACTTGCACCCCTCGCCCGCAATTCGTTGCACAGCGCCGGCGCTGGCTTGCCAAGCCGGCCTGACGCCGCTCTCCTCGCCTCAGCCGCCGGAGGGAGCGTGGCCGTACTCGCCTACGTGACCCTGATCTGCCGCCAGGTCGACGCCCTGACGGCGTTCTATGCGGATCTCCTCGGGCTGGAGGAGATCGCCGCCTCCCGCTCGGCGCGCTACCGTGAGGTCCTGACCGGCGCCGGCAAGCTGGGCTTCGCCCTGGCCGACGCCTACGCCGCGCTGAACCTGCCCGAGCGGCCGCCGGAGGGGCCGGTGAACACCGTCCTGAGCTTCGACGTCGGCGACGCCGTCCAGGTCGACACCCTGACCCAAGCCGCTGTCACCGCCGGCGCGCGGCTGACCCGGCCTGCGGCGGTGACGCCCTTCGGCCAGTACCAGTCCGCCCTGCTGGACTCGGAAGGCAACGCCTTCCGCCTCGGCGCGAGTGCAGCCCGGTGATCGTCTACACCCCGCCCAAGGCCGCGGAGCGCCTGCCGGTCGTCGACCTCGCCGACGCCGCCTCCGCCGATCCGGCCGCACGCGCGGCGGTGGCGTGGGAGGTGCACAAGGCGGCGCGGCAGGACGGCTTCTTCTACGTCGTCAACCACGGCGTCGCGCCCGAGCTGATGGCCGGCCAGCTGGAGGCGGCGCGGCGCCTTTTCGCCCTGCCGCCCGAAGCCAAGATGGCGCTGCACAGCGCGCTGTTCCCCAACCGGCGCGGCTACGATCCCATGGCGGCGCAGACCCTGGACGCCGGCTCGCCGCCCGACCTGAAGGAGAGCTTCTCCACCGGGCGCGAGGTGGCGGCGGACCACTGGTTCATCCGCGAGGCCGTGCCGTTCGAGGGCGAGAACCCCTGGCCATCCGCCCTGCCCGGCTTCCGCGAACAGGTGCTGGCCTATACCGGGGCGATGACGGCGCTCGGCCAGACCCTGACCCGCCTGCTGGCCCAGTCCCTGGACCTCGCGCCCGGCTATTTCGACGACGGGGTGGGCGAGCCGAGCTGCACGGTGCGCCTGCTGCGCTACCCGCCCCAGCCCGCAGTTGCGGCCGCCAACCAGCTGGGCTCGGGCGCGCATACCGACTGGGGCCTGCTCACCCTGCTGCTGCAGGACGACCGCGGCGGGCTGGAGGTGCAGAACGGGGACGGCGACTGGATCCGCGCCGACCCGATGGCGGGCGCACTTGTGGTAAACCTCGGCGACATGACCGAGCGGCTGACGGGCGGGCTCTACCACTCCAACCTGCACCGGGTGCTGAACGACGCCAGCGGCGCGGACCGCTATTCGGTGGCCACCTTCTTCAACCCTAACGCCCGCTACGTCTTCCAGACCGCCCCCACCTGCATACGGCCGGGCGAGCCGCCCGCGCCGCCGGTCTCCTTCGGCGAGCACATCAGTCAGATGATCGCGCGGACGTTCGGGAGGTGACCACCCCTGATCCGCTCATCCCGGCGAATGCCGAGATGAGCGGATCAAATCCAGGCCTGGATGACCTCGTCCGTCGTGGTGAGCAGGGCCACGTTCTTCTCCAGTCCGCTCAGCGCCGCCTGGTGCAGCGCCTCGCCATAGGCCGAGCAGGCGTCCTGGACGACAAAGACGTGGAAGCCCCGGTGGAAGGCGTCGCGCGCGGTGCAGTCCACGCAGCAGTCGGTGGTCAGCCCCACCATCACCAGGGTGTCCACGCCGCGCCCGCGCAGCTGCGCCTCCAGGTCGGTCCCGGCGAAGCTGGAGAACATCGGCTTCTCGATCTCGATGTCGCCGGGCAGGGGCGCCACGCGGTAATAGTCCGCGCCCACCGTGCCGGCGCGGCAGACGCCCACCGCCGCCTCGCCATAGCCCTTGCGGCGGTACAGCGCCTTGAGGTTGGGCGCATCGGTCTGCGGCGTGGTCACCACGCGGGCGAACATCACCGTCGCGCCGGCCGTCCGGGCGGCGGCGATCAGCCGCTCGGCCAGGTCGATCACTGCCTCCACGTCGGAAAGGTCGCAGCCCAGCTGCCCCATCGCCCCCTCGGGGGCGGCGAAGTCGCCCTGGATGTCGATCACCGCCAGCGCGGTGCGCGCCGGGTCGATCATCTCGGCCAGCGACTCCGCCGGCGGCGTGGCGGCTTCAACCGGCATGGGCGGGTTCGCCGAGGGCCGCGGCGACGGGCGCCTTGCGGAGCCTCGGCAGGATGTCGGCGGCGAAGCGTTTCATCCCCTGGACGTAGTCGGGGAAGATCAGCATCATCCCGTCCAGTTCCGCCTCGCCGAGCAACGTCTCGCACTGCTCGGCCACCGACTCGGTCGAGCCGACGATGCGCGAGGTCATGAACGCGGACCGCGCGTTGGACACGAAGGCGTTCTCGCCCTTGCCGACCTCGGCGTCCAGGAAGCCGTAGGCCTTGAGCATGCCCCTGAGCGCGCCCTCGTCGAAGCCGGAGCGGTAGAGGTCGGCCTTGGCGTGCGCCTGCGCGTCGGTGTCCTCGATCAGCAGCGTCATCATGTTGTAGGTGCGGATGCGCCGCCCGGCGTCGGCCGCCATCGCCTTGGCCATGCGGCTGTTGCGGCCCAGCTCCGCATCGTCCTTGCCGGACAGGAAGATGGCGTCGGCCTCCTCCAGGGTGAACTGCATGCCGATCTTCGACGAGCCGGCGCAGACCAGGAAGGGCCGCGGCCTGGACACGGGCTTGGGAAAGGACTCGCAGTCGTCCAGCGTGAAATAGTCGCCGTGCATCGTCACGGCGTCCTCCGCCCACAGCCGCTTGACGGCGGTGATCCACTCGCGGGCGAGGTCGTAGCGCTGGT
>CAXUEN010000284.1:0-3853 GCA_964249945.1 uncultured Caulobacteraceae bacterium
GGTCCGGCCCGGTCCCGTCCAGCATCGCCTGCAGGTGTCCACCGGCGGGCGCCAGGCGGCCGCCGAACCGCGTCACGGACCGGCCGGAGGGCTTGTCCAACGTCAGGCGGCCGCTGAGGACGTAGGGCGTCGAGCCCGCGAAGTCGGTGGTGCTGCGCGCCACGACCGCCCAGGTCCCGTCCTCCGCACGGCCGCCGCCCGCGACGTCGAGCACCGGCGGACCGCTAGCGCCCGACGCCACCGAGACGGCGCCTTTGAAAGTGAGGGCGCGGCCGGGATCCTGGTAGCTCAGGCTGCCGTTGCGCAGCGCGATCCGTGCGATGCGCGGCAGGCGCGGCGACCCGCGCCGGCGGCCGTCGGACCAGTTGCTGCGGCCCTGGAGGTCGCGGCGGAGGTCCAGCCGCAGCCCGTCGAGCTGCACGTCCTGCAGCCGCACGTCTCCCAGGAGCGCGCTCCAGGGCAGCGTCGCCTGGCCCCGCTCCACCCACAGGGCGGCGCCCGGACCGGCCCAGGCGGCCTGGTCCACGTGCAGGCGGGCGAAGCGCACGGTGAACCGGTCCCAGGCCGGATGCAGCGACAGCTCGCCATCCACGCGCACGGGCCGGCCGATGCGGTGGGACAGCTCCGCCAGGGCGAAGGGACGCGCCCAGGCGGTGACGGCCAGCACCAGGGCGGCCACGCCGAGCAGCAGCGCGCCGGCGGCGATCGCCGCTGCCCGCGCCACGGAAATCCCGCGCGCCCCCCGATGCGAGGCCCTCTCCAATTCAGCCGAGGCTCGGGTCGATCAGGTACTTCTCGCCCGTGGCGCGGCGGTTGTAGGCGTGCAGGTTGTCGAGCTTCAGCGTGTCGGTGAGCGAGATCACCTGGGTGTAGCGGCTGGCGAAGGTGGTCTTCAGCTCCGCCGCCACCCGGCCGCGCATCTCGGCCACTCTGGCGGCGCCGGCCTTCTGCAGGAAGGGCGTCAGCAGCCAGCCGCCGACGCCCCAGGTGAAGCCGAAGCTCCGCGCCAGTTCGGTCGGCCGGGGGTCCAGGCCGCCGTAGATATAGACCTGCTTGTGCACCGTAGAGCCGTAGCGGCTGTAGGGCGCCGTGCCGCTGACCGCCTGCTCCATGGCCGACAGGATTTGGCTGGCCAGCTTGCCGCCGCCGATGGCGTCGAAGGCGAGGGTCGCGCCCGTGGCCTTCACCGCCTCCACCAGGGCGGGCATGAAGTCCGAGGTGCTGGAATCGCAGACGTGGACGGCGCCGGCCTCCCGGAGCAGCGCCACCTGCCCGGCGCTCCGCACCACGTTCACCAGCGGCACGCCATCGGCCAGGCAGATGCGGTTCAGCATCTGGCCGAGGTTGGAGGCCGCGGCGGTGTGCACCAGCGCGCTGTGGCCCTCCGCTCGCATAGTCTCGACCATGCCGAGCGCGGTCAGCGGGTTGACGAAGCTCGAGGCGCCGTCCTGCGCGCTTGCGCCTTCCGGCAGCGGCAGGCACTCGGCGGCTCTCAGCTTGCGGAACTGGGCGTAGGTGGAGCCCCCCGCCAGGGCCACGGTGCGGCCGAGCAGGGCCTGGGCCTCCGGCGCGGTCCCGGCCGCCACCACACGGCCGGCGCCCTCGTTTCCGACCGTCATCGACTGGTCGAGCCGGCCGGCCATGCTCCGCATCAGCCCAGGCGGGACCCTGGCGGTGACGACAGTGTCGGCGCCCGCGCCCCGGGCCTGGGCCGTGGCCATGTCGGCGGCGCCCACCAGCAGCCCGAGGTCGGACGGGTTGATCGGGGCGGCCTGCACCTGCACCACCACCTCGCCAAGTCCGGGCTCCGGCCGCGCCGCCCGGACGAACGACAACTCCAGCTCGCCGTCCGATCGGATCAGCGAGCGTAGCTCCAGCCCGGTCAGGTCGTCGTTCATCGGCAGTCCTCCGTCGGTGTGGGGGCCGGCGTGGCCGCGCGGCAGGCTGCACGTCGAACGGCCGCCCTTGCCGCCTGTCTATACGCTCTCGCGGCGGCGCGCCCGGACAAAGCCGGGCGCGCGCGCATGGAACCTCGCCGTGTCCGGCGTCTTTTTGCTGCCGACAAGGGATCCTCGATGCTCATCTCCACCGCCGCCCTGCTCTGCCTGACCGGCCTCGCCGCCTTCCTGGCCGCCGCCTGGAAGGCCCGGGACGTGCGCCGCGACGAAGGCCGCATGACGGGCTACATCGCCTCCCTTCGCGCGGTGGCCGCCGATCATCGCGCCCGTATCGCCGAACTGGAAGGCGAGCTGGCCCGCCGCGACCAGCTGCTCTGCGCCCAGGACCGCCTGCTCGAAGGCCAGGCCGCCCACCTGCGCACCCTGGACCCGCGCTACGTCGGCTAGGCCGTCTCCACCGGCCACGTCGGCTTCGACGGCCCGGCGCGGCCGGGCCGGGTGATCCGCTGGGTCCAGCTCGGCGTGGCCGCGACCTCCGATGGTGAGGGCGAACTTCGCCTAATGCGGCGCGGCGCCGAGTTCTCCATCATGATCGGCGTCAACGAGCTGATGAACAGCCGGCTCGGCGGATCGGAGGCGAGCCTTGCAACCCTCGCCTGCGAGCGGCTTAAGGGCCGCGCGGGGGTGCGGATGCTGGTTGGCGGCCTGGGCATGGGCTTCACCCTGCGCGCCGCCCTGGCCGAACTCGGCTCGGACGCCGAGGTCATCGTGGCCGAACTTCTGGCGGAGGTGGTGGCTTGGGCGCGCGGCCCGCTCGCCGAGGTGTTCGGCGACAGCCTCTCCGATCCGCGCGTGGACATCCGCATCGCCGACGTCGCGGCCGTGATCGCCGTCGCCGGGCCGGGGGACTACGACGCGATCCTGCTCGACGTGGACAACGGACCGGGCGGGTTGGTGCATCCGGCGAACGATGGGCTCTACACCCTTGCCGGTCTGGCCGCGAGCGCCAGGGCTTTGCGCCCGGGCGGCGTGCTTGCGGTGTGGTCGGCCGCCCCGGACGCGGCGTTCGGCCGAAGGCTCGGCCAGGCCGGCTATGCGGTGAGCGAGGCCCGGGCGCGGGCGTTCGGCGGCCGCAGGGGACCGCGCCACGTGGTCTGGATCGCGACGACCCCGGAACCCTGATCGGGCCCCGTCGCCGGGCGCGTCTTCCAGAGTGAACCGCGAGCCGTTCAGGACTAGGCGGCGGACGCCCTCGGGACGACCGCCGCCATGGCCTCAGGGGTTGCTCGGCGTCTGGGGGACGCCTGCGGAGGGGACGCCGCTCATCAGGAACAGGTCCTTCACCTTCGGAGTGCCCTGGCCGACCAGGTAGTCGTACACGGCCCCGTTGGGGAACTGGTTGTTGTACTTGCCGTCGAAGCCCGGGATGTAGCGGTGGTAGCCGGACACCAGGCCCCCGGTCAGGCTCTGCACCGCGCCCGCGGCATAGAGGTAGTTGTTCAGGTTGCCGACCCGGCCGCCGACCTGCTCGATGAACAGGGCCGTGGCGCCCACGAACTCTGGCGAGGCGATGGAGGTGCCGATCAGGCCGATCGGTGTCCCCGCCAGGTAGATGATCACGTAGCTGCGGTTGGGACCGCAGGGCAGGACCGAGATGCCGCCGGGGCAGCCACCCACATGCATGCCGACGTCGGGCAGGGTGCGAGTGTTGGCGCCGTTCAGGGTCAGGTTCTGGTAGGAGGGCTGGCCGAAGATCACCGACTTGCCGCCGCCCGCGCCCCAGTAGCCGCCGCTCACATTGATGCCGACGCCGTAGGGATCGTAGGGGATTTCCGGATCGCCGTAGGCCTGCTCCGACACATAGGCCGAGTACAGCTGCGGCGGGGTAGTCTGGGGCGAGGGCGGGGGGGGGGGGATCAGGTTGGTCCCGCCCAATGCGGTGCCGAGGGGGCTGG
>CAXUEN010000285.1:0-3850 GCA_964249945.1 uncultured Caulobacteraceae bacterium
CTTCCGACCAAAAGGGGGAGCCGGGTTGGGCCCGCAACATGCGCCGGGGCGAGTCCATACGCCGCGGCGTGGAGACGGCGTCGCACGTGATCCGCTCCGGCGACCACGGCGGCGCGGGCGCCGGTCCTGAACTCAACGAGGAGAGCTAACATGCCCTTCAAGCGAGCGGGCGTCCGCTATTCCACCACCCCCGAACCCGTGACTCCCTACCAACGGGCCGCCCAGGTCTGGGACGAGCGGCTGGGATCGGCCCGCGTCCAGGCGCGCAACTGGCGGCTGATGGCGTTCGGCTGCCTGGCCCTGACGGCGCTGAGTTCGGGCGGCATGGTCTGGCAGGCCGGCCGGTCCACCATCACGCCCTATGTCGTGGAGGTCGACCACATCGGCGACGTCCATGCGGTGGGTGCGGCGGCGGAGGCCTATCACCCGACCGACGCTCAAATCGCCTACCACCTCGCGCGGTTTATCAACGACGTGCGTTCCCTGCCGCTCGACCCGATCGTGCTGCGACAGGATTGGCTCGAGGGCTACGACTACACCACTGACAAGGGCGCGGCCGCCCTGAACGACTTCGCCCGGTCCAACGACCCGTTCGGCGCTGTCGGCAAGCAGACGATCGCCGTGGAGGTGACGAGCGTGGTCCGCGCCTCTTCCGACAGCTTCCAGATCCGCTGGATCGAGCGCCGCTACGACCAGGGTGCCCTGACCTCGACCGACCGCTGGACCGGCATCCTGGCCATCGTGCTGCAGCCCCCCACGACCGAGGAGCGGCTGCGTAAGAACCCGCTGGGCATCTACGTCAACGGCCTGAACTGGAGCCGCGAGCTCGGCGGGGTGGGCCCATGAAGGAGGACCTCATGATTCCTTATGTTCGAACGGCGCGGCTGGCGGGGACGCTTGCCGCTGGCGGCTGCATCCTTGCGCTCGGCGCCTGCGCCCACACCAGGCCTGCGCCACAGATCAGCTTGGACACCCCCGCCGTTGCCGCGACGCCGGTGGTCGATCCCCCGAAGCCGGTGGATATCGTCCAGGCACCGGTCGTCCTGCCTTTGCCCGGGCAGTTGAAGCCTATGCCGGTCAGGGTCACGTCGCCTGAACCGGTGGACCCTCGCGTGCGGATCGCCCAGGCTAACGCGGCCGCGCGGGTGCAGCCCTCGCGTTGGGGCTATCTGAACGCGACCCAGGTCTGGCCGTTCGCCGCCGGTGCGCTTTACCAGCTCTACACCAGCCCCGGCGAGGTGACCGACGTCACGCTTGAGACCGGCGAGGAACTCGTCTCCGTGTCGGCTGGCGACACCGTGCGCTGGGTTATCGGCGACACCACGTCCGGCAAGGGCGCCGACGAGCGCGTGCACATACTGGTCAAACCGACCCGGCCGGACCTGAAGACCAACGTGGTGATCAACACCGACCGCCGGACCTATCACCTGGAGCTGACCAGTACCCTGAACACCTGGATGGCGTCCGCCTCCTGGGACTATCCGCAAGATCGCCTGCTCGCGCTGCAAACCCAAAACAGTCACGCGGAAGCCGCCGCGCCGATCGCCGATGGCGTCGCCATCGAGAAGCTGAGGTTCCGCTACGCCATCACCGGCGACGATGCGCCCTGGAAGCCGGTGCGGGCCTTTGATGATGGCGAGAAGGTCTACATCGAGTTCCCGTCGGGGATCGCACAGGGTGAGCTGCCCCCGCTGTTCGTCGTCGGAACCACCGGCGAGAGCCAGCTAGTCAACTACCGGACGCATGGATCCTACTACATCGTCGATCGGCTGTTCGGCGCGGCCGAGCTCAGGCTGGGCGGTGCGCACCAGCAGGTCGTGCGCATAGAGCGCACCGACGGCAAGCCCCGCCGTGGCGGCTTCCTGGGGCTCGGCTGATGACGAGCCTCGACCCCTCTGCCCGAAAGGAGGCGCCCGAGGCGCTGGCGCTCCGCGCCCGTCCTCGCGCCGTCGTACGCCTGTCTCGTCGCGCCCTGGTCCTGGTCGGCGGTGTATCCGCCCTGGTGCTCGGGGCGGCAGCCATTTGGGCGCTCGGCCACCATCATGGCCCGCCGGGACAGACGAAGGAGCTCTATTCGACGGACCGGAAGCCGATCGCAGAAGGGCTAGCCGGCTTGCCGCATGACTATGGCGCCTTGCCGAAGCTGGCTCCGGGCCAGCCTGCGATAGCACAAGGCGTTCCCCAGCTCGGGTCACCCCTGCCGGGGGATCTCGGGCGTCCGATCCTCCACGCGGAGCAGCAGAACGGCGGCGCCCCGCCCCAGGCTGGCCCTGAACTCAGCCCCGAGGCGCAGGCCCGCGTCACTGAGCGGCAAAGGGTCGGGCAAGAGCGGGATCAAGCCTTACACGCTCAGCTGTTCGTGCAGACGAGTCAGCGACAGCAGACGTCCGCCGCGCCCGCGAGCGCCCTCGACGTCGTAACGGCGTCCACCTCCGCTAACCCCTTCGCTCCGCCTGTGGGCCCCACCGACAACACCCATGCCGACGAAAGCCTAACGCAGAACGGCGAGGATCGAAAGGCGGCGTTCCTTGGTGGGGCGGCGGAGACCAAGGTCGTTTCCACTCAGCGGCTGCAGACACCTGCATCGCCGTATCAGCTCATGGCGGGTACACTTCTGTCGGCGGCGATGGTCACCGGCCTGAACTCGGACCTGCCGGGCGAGTGCATCGCCACCATCACCGAGCCCGTCTACGACACGGTGACCGGACGCACGCTTCTGATCCCACAGGGGTCCCGCCTGCTTGGCCAATACAACAGCGAGGTCACCTACGGGCAGAGCCGGATCCTGCTGGTCTGGAACCGCATCGTCATGCCCGATGGCTCCTCCATCGTGCTCGACCGGCTCCCGGCCACCGATCCTCAAGGCTATGCCGGCGTCTCGGACCGCGTCGACAATCACTGGAGCAAGCTCCTGGCCGGAGCGGCGCTTTCCACGCTGCTCGGCGTCGGCGCGGAGCTTGGCTCTCAGAACGACGGCCTGAGCGGCACCGGCCAGCAGACGGTCGTGGTCGCCACATCCCGCAGCGCCGAGGACAGCCTCAACCAAGTCGGTCAGCAGATCACCCGTCGTAACCTGAACGTCCAGCCGACGCTCACCGTCAGGCCAGGGTTCCCGGTGCGGGTGATCGTCAATAAGGATCTGGTGCTGCGGCCTTATGGGACCGCGGTCTCGGTCCGGAGCGAAGGGCGGGGGCCATGACGCAGAAACTGCGGCTCGGGCCACTGCCGAAGACGGAAATGGTCAAGCTGACGATCACCATGCCAGCCGCGGTCAAGGCGGATCTCGACCGCTATGCGGACCTTTACGGAAAGGCCTATGGCGAGGCGGTCGACGCCGCAGCGCTCGCGCCGCATATGCTGGCGGCGTTCATGGAGCGCGACCGCGGGTTCCGGCGTGTCCGTCAGGAACCTGACTCTCGGTCCGGTCCGGGCGAAGCATCGGCATCGATGAGCGCGGCGATCTCGAGGACGAGCGAGACGGCCGGCGAGTTCTCCAAGCCAGAATAGAGCATCCAGGTCACCAACTCGGCATCGGGCGCGGTCAGGGGTACGACGGCGACTGAGGTGGCGCCGTTCACGAAGGACGACGGGCAGAGCGCCAGCGCTCGGCCGCTCGCTGCGAAACTGATAGCGGTGTTCCAGTGGTTCACCGTCACACTGTTCTGGATGCTCACCCGATGACGCTGGAATAGGTCCCCAATCTGGACGAGGTAACCCGGGCAGATGGTCGGGCGGGGCAGAGCCAGCCGCTCGGCGGCGATCTCGGAGAGATCGATCTGATCGCGCTCCGCCAGCCGATGACCGATCGGCAGGATGAGCATCAACCGCTCGGCCCAACCGCGGCGCTGCT
>CAXUEN010000286.1:0-3820 GCA_964249945.1 uncultured Caulobacteraceae bacterium
CCCACGAGCAGAGCAGCACGTCGAGCAGCAGGGCGACGAAGGGCGAGCCGAGCAGGGCCAGGGTGGTCCGCAGCCAGCCGCCCGCGGGCAGGGTCATGGTGGCGATCGATCCCGCCAGGATCAGGCCGATCGGCAGCAGGATGAGGCCCACCACCGTGGAGGCCGGGGGCGGGGCGGCCGAGGCGAGGTCGGGAGCCAGGGCGTCGGGCTTGTCGGCCGCCCGGCTCGGCGGCTGGGCCGGCTGCATGCCGCGGGTCAGCAGCATCGCTAGGCCTGCGCCGAAGGCCGCGGTGACCAGCACCACGGGGGCGGCCCAGAGGATGAGCCGGCCGAGGTCCACGTGCAGCAGGCCGGCGGCCGCCACCGCGCCCGGGTGGGGCGGCAGCATGGCGTGTACGATCAGCAGCACGATGCAGAGCGGCAGGGCCAGGCCGGGAAGCGGCTTGCCAGTCCGGCGCGCCGTGCCCAGCGCCAGGGGCATCAGCATGACTACCCCCACCTCGAAGAAGACGGGGATGCCGACCAGGAGCCCGGCCACGGCCAGGCCCACCGCCGCCCGCGAGGGTCCGAACCGTCGCACCAGCTCGCTCGCCAGCCGGTCGGCCCCGCCCGACACCTCCACCAGCCGCCCGATCATGGCGCCGAGCGCGATGATCAGGGCCACGTGGCCGAGGGTTGAGCCCACCCCGGTTTCGATCAGCTCCGGCAGCTTGCCCGGGGCGACGCCCGCGGCGAGGCCGACGCCTAGGCTGACCATCAGCAGGGCGAGGAAGGGCTGCAGCTTCAGGCGCAGGATCAGGAACAGCAGCGTCGCCACCCCGGCTGCGCCGATGAGAAGCGAGAGCTGGGCCGGGGAGACGATCATGGCGCCCTCGCTAGCAGCTCCCGGCGGTTCCCATCAGGGTGTCCGCGCAACGGGCTCGCCCCGGCGATCGCTTGGGCGCTCGCCCGAGGGCCGGCGCCGGCGACCGGAGGCGTAAGCGTGGATCGCCGCCCCTGCGGCGATCGCGGCCAGGATGCACAGGCTCGGTCGTCCGGTCGCCGGGTCGCGCCAGTCGGCGACGACGAAGGCGACGACGATCAGGAAGCCCGCCAGCGGCGCCAGCGGGAACAGCGGGGAGCGGAAGCTGGCCGCCCCGGTCAGCCCCTGACCGCGCCCGACCAGCACCGAGGCCGTCACCAGGGTGGCGGTGAAGACCTCCCCCGACAGGAGGACCAGCAGGCCCCTTTCGCCCACCAGGCACAGCAGGGCCGCGACCACGGCCAGGGCCGCCGACGCCACCCAGGGAGAACCGAAGCGGGCGTGGAGCCTGGACGCCCAGGCGCCGACCGACCGCGGCCAGACGCCGTCGCGGCCCGTCGAGTAGAGGAAGCGGCTGAAGGCCAGCATGGAGGCGATGATGTTGTCCAGGATGGCCAGGGCGACCACCAGCGAGGTGACGTAGGCGAGCGATGGCCCCACCGTCGCGCTCAGGTAGGCGGCGATGGGCGCCTCGGCGGACAGGATCGGGGCGAGGTGCGCGATGCTCGTGCTCAGCAGGACCAGGGGGGCGACGATGACGAGCGCCGCGACGACCCCGATCCAGGCCACCACCCCGCCGACCCGGCTGGCCGGCCCGCGCAGCTCCTCGGAGAAGTAGACGGCCAGCCCCGATCCCGCGCAGGCGTAGGCGCCCGACACGGTTGCCAGCGCAAGGGTCCAGCCCAGGGTGGGCGTCATCGCGTGCCGGGGCCCGAGCATGACGGGATGGGCCAGCACTTCGCCGAGGCTCCGCACCGGGTGCAGGCCGGCCGCGAGCGCGAGCACCAGCAGGGCGATCATCTCTGCGGCCAGGAACACCCCGGTGATCCAGGCGCCGGTCCGGATGCGCAGGGCGCCCAGCAGGGCGGCGGCGCCCAGGGCCGAGACGGCGAGCGGAAGCCTCGGCAGGCCGGGCGCGAGCACGCGCAGATAGTCGGCGAGCCCCAGCGCCAGGAAGGCCAGCGTCGCCGGCGCGGTGACCAGCCCCAGGACCACCCCCACAAGGCCCGGGCCCGCGCCCAGCACCCCGGTGACGCCGGGATAGACGCCGCCCGCCCGCGGAAAGGCCCCGCCGAGCTCCGCATAGAGCAGCGAGGCGAGGATGGCGACGCCTCCGCCGAGCAGCAGCGCCAGCGCGGATCCCGTGCCGGCCAGGTGCAGGACGGCGGACCCGGTGATGTAGACGGACGCGGCCGGGGAGAGGCCGGACAGGGTCAGGACCACCACCTGCCTGATGCTCAAGCTGCGCCGAAGCGCCTGCGCCGCCATCGCTTCGGCCATGCGGCTCCCTAGGCGAGGCCGGTGGTCATCGCGGCAGGGACCCGGCCGCCTCGATCGCGCCGCGCGCGGCCATCAGCCTCATCAGGTCGGCCTGTCGGTGGGTCTCGGTCTTGGCGAAGATCCTGGAGAGCTGGACCCGCGCCGTGTTGACGCTGATCCCGTGACGGGCCGAGGCCTCGCGCAGGGTCATGCCTTCGTAGAGGGCGATGGCCAGCCGGCTTTCCGCCGCGGTCAGCGCGAACAGCTCGGCGAGCTTCACATCGGCCGAGGGCGCGCCGGCGACCGGGTCCGTCACGCAGACGAGCACCGCCGATCCGCGCGCGAACACGGAGACCTGCTCCAGGCGCAGCGGCGCGGCGGTGAGGGTGAGCGGAAGGCGCTGCCCCCGTGCCCGCAGGGTCAGGGAGCCCGCGCTCCGCTGCTCCCAGTCCGGCGCGCTGGCCCGCGCCACCAGAGCGGCGAGCGAGCCCGCCGCCCCCGCCTCCGCCGCACACAGCCGGCCGCCGTCCGCCGTCAGGGCGCCGCCTTCAGTCAGGAGGCGTTCGGCGGCCGCGTTGGCGTGCACGATGCGCGCGTCCTCGTGCAACAGGAACATGGCCGAGGCGGACTGGTCGAGCGCGGCGACCAGTCCGGTGTTCAGCCCCTGCAGCGAGACCAGCCGTTCGCTCAGCGCATAGGCGCGGATCAGGTGCGGGTGCAGCCGCTCCATGGCGGCGATCTCGGGGGCCTCGAAGCGGCCGTGCCTGAAGCCGCGGCCGATGCTGATCGTCGCCAGGTCCAGGCCGCGCAGGGCCAGGCGGATCGCCAGCCCCCACTCGGCGGACCGGGGGCGCAGGAAGTCGTTGTAGTATTCGGAGCGCTCGAACTCCGCCCGCGGCACCCAGTCCTCGTCCAGCAGGATCCTGGGCGTCCATCCGTCGATGTAGGCTGTGGGGTCTGGCACCCGCTGGAGCGGATTGATGCCGGCATAGTGGGCGAAGTAGCGGTCGACCGTGTCGCTGTCGTCGTCGGCGAGGGTGGCCGCGCCCTTGCCGTCGACGATGTCGGTGCGCATCAGCACCGCGCCCTCGCCGCCGATCATCGACATCAGCTGCTGCATGACGTCGACCCACAGGGACGGCTGGATGGCCGCGCCGTAGATCAGGTCCAGGGTTTTTTCCTCAGGCGGCGCCGAACGTCTCAAGCTCTTCTCTCGCAGGATGCACGCAAACCGGAGACTGACGCGGTACTTGGCGATAGGGGGGCCGAGACGAAGCCCGGCCCGGGGTCTCGCCCGCCGGCCGACTGTAGGACACCCAGCCGGCGAACGTCAGGTGGAATGTAGTGCATCTGCAGGCGTACCGCGCAAGGCCGGACACGCGATACGTGAAGAAGGTCGGGTTCCGCCGAAGGGCTTCGGCCCGCTCCATCGCCGGTCGGGGGCCGCGGACAGCGGGCCGGGGCCGGGCCTGGGCCGTGACGTCGCAGTCCCGGCCCGAGGCCGCCCTACGGCTTGCCGCGCAGGGTTCGATCATGGCT
>CAXUEN010000287.1:0-3809 GCA_964249945.1 uncultured Caulobacteraceae bacterium
GGGTTGGACCGGGCGAGGCCGGGGGTGACCGCCTCCAGATCGTGCTCGGCCGCCGTGAGCGACATGTGCACAAACACCTCGGCGAGGGGGGATAATGGCAAGGCACTCTTCCGCCTTCGTCAGGTTAGTCGGGTCGGGGCCATTTGGATCGTAAGGATCGGTGTCGCAAAAGAGTTCGGCGCGCGTGCGGGTCCGCCGTTCGGGCGGTTCTCGCCGGTCTCCCAGACCACCAGAGGAAGGCCGGCGCGGGCGTCCGCGTAGATGAAGGGGCGCTTACCGAGGGCCGCAGCGGGCCGACTGCGGCGGTTGAACTCCGACCAGCAGGCTGACCTGTCGCTGTGCAACCCAATGTTGGGTTTCGGGTCGGCGCCGAAAGACTGCAAATGGCGCGTCACGGCAGCAGGTAGCGAAGGAAACGTTATCGCAAATCGGACGCCGCCGGGCAGCGGCGCCAAAGCGGCAGCTTAGAAGGTGACGTCGTCCGGCAGGATGTCGTCGTCGCTGACCGTCACGCTTTTCAGACGATCGGTCAGGATGTCGAGCTCAGCGCTGGTGAAAGGGGTCAGGGCGCCTGGTTGGTCGCCATGTCCTTCTCAAGGAAGGCGAGGTAGGCGGACGCGACCGGATCGGGCGCTTCGACCTCGGCGGCTTCAGGCGCTTCCTCGACGGAGACGAGCGCTTGGCCAGGGCCGATGTGGTGGACGCGCAGCTTCGCCTTCACCCGGAACTCCGGGTGCGAGCTGAAGAACGCCTTGTCCGGTGCTGGCAGTCTAACGCTAACATGTCTCCGGCCTCAGCCCGCGCCGGTAAACCGCACCGCCTTTGGGGGTCGACTGAGCGCCTAGGAGCCCGTCGCTGGCCTATGTCCGTCTCCTTCAAGCGCCACCGCTTTCCGCCTGAGGTGATCCGCTACGCCGTGTGGCTGTATTATCGCTTCACCCTGAGCATACGCGACGTGGAGGAGCTGCTCGCCGAACGCGGGATCGAGGTCAGCCGCGAGGCGATCCGCATGTGGGCGATCAAGTTCGGCCCGCAGTTCGCCAGGAACCTGCGCCGCCGCCAACCGCGCCCGACGGGCCGAAGGCACATCGACGAAATGGTGGTGAAGATCGCCGGCGAGAAGCGCTGGCTGTGGCGGGCTGTGGATGACGAGGGCGTGGTGCTGGACATGCTGGTCCAGCGCCGGCGCAACAAGAAGGCGGCATTGCGTCTCCTCTCCAAGCTGCTGAAGAACACAGGCGTGGAGCCCGAGACGATCACCACCGACAGGCTCGCCTCGTATGGCGCAGCGCTTCGAGAGCTGGACCTCAGCGACCGTCACCGATGTAGCGGCAGGCGCATCAACAACCGCGCTGAAAACAGCCACCTGCCGATCCGGCGACGGGAGCGGAAGATGCAGAAGTTCAAGAGCGACGGCTCAGCCCAGCGCTTCCTGTCCGTCCACGCCGCCGTCTACAACGCCTTCGATACCCAGCCTCACCTGATCAGCCGCCGCGGCCTTCGCGTCCTGCGAGCTCAGGCTCACTGCGCCTGGGCTGAGGCCACCAAGGCCGCCTGAGCGGGGTAGGGGAAGGCTGTCGCCCCCGCTGCGTCTGGCGCCGACTTTAAGTTGTCAGCTCTGGTCGATGAGCAGAAGATCGAGCCGCACATCCCGGTGTTCGACAAGTCCATCCGCCGCGACGGGACCTTCTCACGCGCCGACTTCGCCTACGATGCGGACGCCGACCGCTACGCCTGCCCGGCAGGCAAGGTCCTCCAGCGCTACAATCGTCGCTTCAAGACCGCCCATGATAGACCGCCGAAGGATGATATACTGAAGTACCGGGCTCGCATAGCAGATTGCGGCGTCTGCCCGCTGAAACAGCGGTGCTGCCCCAACGAGCCGATGCGCCGGGTCACCCGCTCCATCCATGAAGCCGCCCGAGACAAGGCCCGCGCCATCGCCAAGACCGACGCCTACGTCACCTCCCGCCGCCAGCGGAAGAAGGTCGAGATGCTGTTCGCCCACCTCAAGCGTATCCTCAAGCTCGACCGGCTGCGCCTTCGAGGTCCCAACGGCGCCAAGGACGAGTTCCTCCTCGCCGCCACCGCCCAGAACCTGCGCAAGCTCGCCAAGCTGATCCCCGCCCCGGCGCTCAAACCAGCCTGAGGGAGATCAGCCTCTCCCCACTCGCTCCAGCCGGGCCAAGGCAACGCGCCACGCCGCCGACTTCTTCAACACAATCGATCCTTCTCGCGTGTTATTTATCGTAGATATGCCTGTCGCCAGCGGTGAAAAGGTGCAGCTGACCTTAGTCAGCGCCGATCTAATAACCTATGACACCGACAAGGTCATGCGCCTGCAGAATATGGTCGTCAGTTGGAGCACTAACGCGATCACCTCATTGCAAACTTGGCCAAACGACACCCTCTTCACCCTAGCGGAGCCGGACAGCGCCACCTGGGAGGCCAAGGTGGTCGCCGTCTTGAACGACAAGATCAACGCCCAGATCCAGATCGATCGCGCCAATGCGGTGTCGGCCAAGCCCGCGGCCGACGCCGAAACCGCCGACCCGGTGCTGATGGAACTGAGGCGCTGAGGTGGACCCGCTCCTTTGGACAGTTTGACGGCTTGGCTAAGGTGGATTCCGGTCTGTCTCACGCCGCCAGTCTGATGTCCTGATGGACCATCGCATAGGCCTCGTCAGGGGTCTTGCCGCCGAGCGCCGAGTGGGGCCTTGCAGCATTGTAGTAGCCGATCCAGCGCCCAAGCTCAGCCCGCAGCTCCGAGCCGGTCTCGAAGGCGTGCAGGTAGACGCACTCGTATCTGAGGCTGCGCCAGAGCCGCTCGATGAAGACATTGTCCATCCAGCGTCCGCGCCCGTCCATGGAGACGCGGGCACCGGCGGCCTGGACCACCTCGACGAAGCGCGGCGACGTAAACTGGCTGCCCTGGTCGGTGTTGAAGATCTCCGGCGCGCCGTAGCGGGCGAGCGCCTCTTCCAGCGCCTCGATGCAGAAGTCCGCTTCCATGGTGTTGGACAACCGCCAGCTCAGCACTCTGCGGGTGGCCCAGTCCATCACCGCGACCAGGTACAGGAAGCCGCGCCGCATCGGGATGTAGGTGATGTCGGCGCACCAGACCTGGTTGGGCCGGTCGATCACCAGATCGCGCAGCAGGTACTTGTAGGTCTTGTGCTCGGGATGGGGGACGGTGGTGCGCGGGGCTTGGTAGATCGCCGCCAAGCCCATCTTGGCCATGAGCCGGCGTACCCGCTTGCGGCCTACCGTATAGCCCTGCCGTCGCAGGCAGCGGGCCATCTGCCGTGAGCCGTACCACGGCGTCTCGATGAACTGAGCGTCGAGCAGGCGCATCAGCTCCAGGTTCAACGATGTCTCGCCCGCCGGCTGATAGTAGAACGCCGAACGGCTGATCGACACCAGCCGGCATTGTCGCTGGATCGAGAGCCGTGGGTGCTCGGGATCAATCCTCTGTCGCCTCCGGTCCAGGCTCATCGACCGGAGGCTTTCGACAAAAAATCCCGCTCCACCACCAGCTGCCCGATCTTGGCGTGGAGCTTCTCCACCTCGCCCTCGCGGACCGCGTCCGCAGCCTCGGCCTTGCCGGAGAAGACCCCGGCCATGCCCTCCACCGCCGGCTTCTTCCAGGCCGTGATCATCGTCGGGTGCACGCCGTGTTTGGCGCCCAGCTCCGCCACGGTCCGCTCTCCGCCCAGCGCTTCCAGCGCCACCTTGGCCTTGAAATCAGCCGAATACTGAACCGCCCCGGGTTTGCCGGAGGCCATTTGGTTTGAGTCACGCCGCCATAG
>CAXUEN010000288.1:0-3809 GCA_964249945.1 uncultured Caulobacteraceae bacterium
CTCGCGGCCCCGTGTGAATCCCCTCCCGAGTCAGCCGGCTCGGAAAGTGCTCTAGTCGTAGACGCCTGCGTCGTCGATGATGGAGCGCACGCCGGGCGCGTCGTGCGCCTCGGTCTTCAGCGTGTTCTCAGCCCGAAGCCAACGCGAGGCGGCGGCTTTGCCGGCCTCCTCGCCCACTTCGCGGGCCTGCCAGTAGCGCTGCGGGACGGTGGCGAAGTCGTAGCCTCCCACCTAGTCCTGCACCGAGGCCAGCTTGCGGCGGATGACCTCGGCCACTCCGGCCTTTTCGGTGCGCGCCGCGGTCTCCGCCTCGGCGACGAAGCGCTCGACGATGCTCGCCAGGGCGCCGCCTTCCGGTTTGGCGCGCGTGGTGAGGTTGCGCATCAGTTCGGCGTCCAGGCTCCGCGCCTGGCCGGCGATGGCATGCATAGAGGGCGAGCAGCTCGCCGAACTGCCCAAGTGGCGTGATGCCGCCCGATCCAGAAAGCAGCCAAGTGCGGCTACGGCTTCGCCATTGGCCAAAAGCGCCCCGCGTTCGAGCGCGCCAGCGTCACTTGGTACGGTCATCGGCTAGGAGCCCGCCCCGTAATCATAGGAGCCCAGCGGCTGTATCAGCCCTTGTCAACTAGCCGGCCAGTCACGCGTATCGAAGTCGATCATCAACTCAATGCAAGCCTCCGATGACCGAACTCGAAGCCGCATAGAGCAGGCCGGCGATGGTGATGGCCGCAGGCAGGGTCAGCACCCAGGCCAGGGCGATGTTGCGCACGGTGGACCACTGCAGGCCTGAGCCGTTGGCCACCATGGTCCCGGCCACCCCGCTGGACAGGATGTGGGTGGTGGACACCGGCAGGCCCATGTACTCTGCGCCTCCGATGGTGATGGCGGCGATGATCTCTGCGGAGGCGCCCTGGCCATAGCTCAGGTGTTGCTTGCCGATCTTCTCGCCTACGGTGACCACGATCCGCTTCCAGCCGATCATGGTGCCGAGCCCCAGCGCCAGGGCCACGGTGATCTTCACCCAAATGGGGATGAAGCGCGTGCCGCCGTTCAGCAGGCCGGCGTAGCTCTTGAAGGTCTTGCTGTCGGAGGGCGAGAAGCCGCCGATCTTCTGCTTGCCAATCTGGGTGATGGCCTGGGCGGTCAGATACATCTCGTTGCGCACGTTCTGGGTCTGGCCAGCGGGCACCTTCCTGACCGCGCCGGCCGACTTCACCTGGGCGCCGATGTCTTGGGACAGCACGGACAAAGCGGCGTAGGTCTGCGGCTTGTTCAGGCCGCCGTTGCTGAGCGCTGCGCCCACCGTCCGGCGGGCCTGCTGGACCTGGGGCGGCGGGGCGCCGGCCGCATGGCCCTGGAAAGCCTGGGCCGCCGCGGCGGAGGTCTTCATGAAGGCGGGGGTGGCGCTGTCCGGCATGGTGCGGTTCAGAGCGTAGGCGGTGGGCGCCACGCCGATCAGGATCAGCATGATGATGCCCATGCCCTTTTGGCCGTCGTTGCCGCCGTGGGCGAAGGAGACGCCGGTGCAGGTGAGGATCAAGAAGCCCCGGATCCACCACGGCGGGGTCTTGGAGGGATCGGCGGGCTCGTAGAGCTGCTTGGCCGGGACTGCGGCCTTGAGCACCAGAAGCAGCAGGGCGGCCAGGGCGAAGCCGCAGAGCGGGCTGAAGGCCAGCGCCTCCAGCACCTTCAGCGCTTGGCCCCAGTCGACGCCCGAGGCGCCGCTTCGCCCCTTCAGCAGCTGGTTGGCCAGGCCCACGCCCAGGATCGAGCCGATCAGGGCGTGGGAGGAGCTGTTGGGCAGGCCGAACCACCAAGTGCCGAGGTTCCAGACCACCGCCGACAGCAGCAGCGAGAAGATCATGGCGTAGCCGCCGGCGGTGCCGGTCTGCAGGATCAGCTCCACCGGCAGCATGGTGACGATGGTGTAGGCGACCGCGCCCGTGGAGAGCGCGACGCCTAGGAAGTTGAAGACGCCGGACCAGACCACCGCGAACAGCGGCGGCAGGCTTCGGGTATAGATCACCGTGGCCACGGCGTTGGCGGTGTCGTGGAAGCCGTTCACGAACTCGAAGCCCAGGGCGATCAGTAGCGCCAGGCCCAGCAGCAGGAAGGCGCCGATGGCGATGGGCTCGCCGCCGCCATAGGTGCGGATGTCGCTGGCGATGCTGAAGACGGCGTAGGCGCCCCCCGCCACCAGCACCAGGAAGAAGGCGAAGGCGCCCGCCGGGTGGACCTTGCCGTTCAGATCGATGTGCAGCGCCTTCGCCGTGCGCTGCTCCCCCCGTGTGGGCGCCGTCCCCGTGCTCGCCATAGCCATGGCCGAATCCCCTGGTGCAGTTCGGCGGAGCTAATCACGCCGTACGCCGTGCGACCGTGAAGTTTCGATGAAGATTGCCGGCGACTCTTCTTTGAACGGTCCATCAGCGCTCCCGCCGGTGGGTGGAAAGGCAGGCGGTCCGGCCAGGGACGCGCCGGCCACGCTGGACCTTCAGCCGAAGCGCCACGAGACAGGCCGGGTTGACCAGGGCCTCAGCCCTGCCCGATCGGCGTCCTATAATCAAACAGCTGGAGCGTGTAGCGGTTGATCTTGAGCTGTTCGAGCAGCGCATCGCGTTCGACTGATCTTAGGCCCGAATGTAGGGGTAGCCGGGGTGCAGGGCCATCAAGTCCTGGTAGTAGGCTTCGGCTGCCCGGAAGCCGTGCAGCGGCTCGGGTCGTAGGTGACTGCGACGAACTCCGCTTGGCCGGTCTTACCCGGTGCTCTCGTCGTCGTAGTGGGCGGTAGCGGCCCGGCCGCCCGTGTAGCCGGAGACCGCGCCGCACGCCCTGGACGTGGCTGAAGACGCCCTGAACGCCCCAGACGCAGCCGCCGGAGAAGACCGCGTCAGAAGTCCTTCGGCGGGCGCTGGGCTCTGGACCTGCAGGGCCGGCGCGGGGAGCGCGCGAGGGGGCGCCTACGCCTGGGCGTGTGCGACGCTCGTGGCGCCGGCGGCGAGGAGGGGCAGGGCGGCGAAGGCGGGGAGCTTGCGCAACATGGGTGGATGTCCTTTCAGGCGGCGTGGAAGCGGAGCGCGACGCCGTTCATGCAGTAGCGAAGGCCGGTCGGTTTCGGTCCGTCGTCAAAGACGTGGCCGAGGTGGCCGTCGCAGCGTGCGCAATGCACCTCCGTGCGCACCATGCCGAGGCTGCCGTCCTGCGTGGTCGCCACCGCGTGCGGGCCGATGGGCGCATAGAAGCTCGGCCACCCGGTGCCGCTGTCGAACTTGGTCTGGGAGGAAAAGGCCGGCAGCCCGCAGCCGGCGCAGGGGAAGACGCCCTTCCGGTGCTCGTTGAGGAGCGGGCTGGAGAAGGGCGCCTCCGTCCCGGCCTCGCGCAGCACGTCGAACTGCGCAGGGGTCAACAGGCGGCGCCATTCGGCGGGAGTGTGCTCGACCGGGAAGGCCGGAGCCCGGGCGCGGGCTGGGCGGCGACCGAGGGCGACCCCTGCGGCGGTGAGGGCGAAGGCGGAATCCAGGAGTGCGCGCCGGTGCATGTCGAAGCCCTCTTCTGCAGCCGGGAGTTCGCCGGAAGGGGCCTGACGGTTACAGGCGGCTGGGCCTCACCACCTCAGCGCCCGCGGGCCGAGCAGCCAGCCGAGCGCCCCGGCCAGGAGGACGCCGAGGGTGTACCAGACGGCCAGGAAGGGGGCCGTGCTCTCGTCGCAGTGAAGCGCATATGCGCACGCGCCCGCCCCGCCGGCCGCCAGCCCCGCCGCCGCTCCGCTCAGGCGCAGGCGGACGGGGGCGAGCCCCCGCATGGCCCATATC
>CAXUEN010000289.1:0-1654 GCA_964249945.1 uncultured Caulobacteraceae bacterium
GTCGGCGAGCGAGCCCGGCAGGCCGGCCGTCTCGGCGGCCTCGCGGGCGCGGAGCGCCGCGATCCGGGCGCTGTCGCGGCGGTTCATCTGGCCGGCCCCGATGCCTCCGGTCTGGCCGTCCTTGGCGTAGACGATGGCGTTGGACTTCACGTGCTTGGCGATGGTGAAGGCGAACAGCATGTCGGCGATCTCGCGCTCGGTCGGCGATCGGCGGGTGACGATCTTCAGGTCGGCGGCGGTGATGCGCGCGGTGTCGCGCGACTGCACCAGCAGGCCCCCGGCCACCGAGCGGAACACCTCGCCCGCCGCCCGCGGGTTGGGCAGGCCGCCCGTGGTGAGCAGGCGCAGGTTCTTCTTCGCCGCGAAGACGCCCAGCGCCTCCTCGTCGGCGTCCGGCGCGATCACCACCTCGGTGAACACCTCCACGATGGCGCGGGCGGCGGCCGCGTCCAGCCGGCGGTTCACGGCCACGATGCCGCCGAAAGCCGAAACCGGGTCGCACTGCAGGGCGCGCCGGTAGGCCTGAAGCAGGGTGTCGCCCACGGCGACCCCGCAGGGGTTGGCGTGCTTGATGATGGCGACGGCGGCCTGGTCGGCGGGGTCGAACTCGGCGACCAGCTCGAAGGCGGCGTCGGTGTCGGCCACGTTGTTGTAGGAGAGCGCCTTGCCTTGATGCTGGCGGGCGGCGGCCACGCCGGGGCGGGGCTGGCCTGAGCGGTAGAAGGCGGCGGCCTGGTGGGGGTTCTCGCCATAGCGCATGGTCTGCAGCCGCTCGCCGGCGATGACCTTGCGCTCCGGGAACGCCTCGCCGAGCTGGCCGGCGAACCAGGTCGAGATGGCCGCGTCATAGGCGGCGGTGCGGGCGAAGGCGCGGGCGGCCAGGCGGGTGCGCAGCTCGAGCGTGGTGGCGCCGTCCGCCTGCAGCGCAGCCAGCACCTGCGCTATCGCCTGCGGCTCGGTGCAGACCGCGACATAGCCGTGGTTCTTGGCTGCGGAGCGGATCATGGCCGGGCCGCCGATGTCGATGTTCTCCACGGACGTGGCGAAGTCCGCGCCCGAGGTGACGGTCGCCTCGAAGGGATAGAGGTTGACGTAGAGCAGGTCGATGCCGCCGATGCCGTGTTCGGCCATGGCCTGGGCGTGGGCCCGCGCGTCGCGGACGCCCAGCAGCCCCCCGTGCACCAGCGGGTGCAGGGTCTTGACCCGACCGTCCATCATCTCGGGAAAGCCGGTCAGTTCGACTACGTCGCGCACGGGCAGGCCGGCGGCGGTCAGGGCCGCCCGGGTGCCACCGGTGGAGACCAGCTCCACCCCCAGCCCGTGCAGGGCCTGCGCGGCCTCCATCAGCCCCGCCTTGTCGGAGACGGAGATCAGCGCGCGGCGGACGGGAACGCGGTCAGGCACGGGCGGGAAGTCGGGGGTGGCGGGCATGGCGGGCTCCGGGAAGCGGTGCGGGAGCCCAGGCGCGCGGCGGATCAGCCCCGCACTCCCCGGTGGTGACCCACCCTGAACGCCAGTCGTGCGCGGCGCACGGAGAATAGGCGGGCGCGCCCCAGTGTCAACGCGGCGGCGCGGTGCGGTGGCTCAGAAAGGCCTGCCGCTGCGGCGCGTCGCCTTCAAGTCGTCGATCTCGAGCCGGCCGATCCGGACCTCG
>CAXUEN010000289.1:1664-3798 GCA_964249945.1 uncultured Caulobacteraceae bacterium
GCGCACCGATCGCCAGCGCACCGATCGACAAGCCCACCACGGCCACAAGGCCAAGCGCGCTGAGCGGCAGGGCGAGATAGCGGATCGGGCCGCCCACCGTTGGGCCGTGGCGCGGCGACCAGTGCACCAGCTCGGCAGCGTCGAGATCCTGGTCGTGCTCGCTCATCCTGCCCGAACGGTTCTGTCTGGAGCGCGTTCCGCCCCGGCGCGACCGCCGGCCGGACCGCAGGGCGGATGACGGCGGCGCGAGGCGGCGCTAGAACCCGCAGCTTCCGGGCCGCCGCCGTCTTCGCGGCCCCCTACAGACGGCGATCAAGCACATGGCCGGCCATTCCAAGTTCAAGAACATCCAGTTTCGCAAGGGGCGCCAAGACAAGATCCGCTCCAAGCTGTTCTCCAAGCTGTCGCGCGACATCACCCTGGCCGCCAAGACCGGCGTTCCGGACCCCAAGGACAATGCGCGCCTGCGCCTGGCGATCGCCGCCGCCAAGGCGGAGTCCATGCCCAAGGACAACATCGACCGGGCCATCAAGAAGGCCGCGGGCGGCGAGGCCGACACCTATGAGGAGATCCGCTACGAGGGCTTCGGCCCCGGCGGCGTCGGCGTGATCGTGGAGGTGCTCACCGACAACAGGAACCGGGCCGCCGCCAACGTGCGCGCCATCTTCGGCAAGAACGGCGGCGCATTGGGCGAAACCGGCTCGGTGGCCTTCATGTTCGACCGGCTGGGCCAGGTGGTCTATCCCGCCAGGGCGGCCAGCGAGGACGCCATGATGGACGCCGCCATCGAGGCGGGGGCCGAGGACGTGGAGACCGACGAGGAGACGCACACCGTCTTCACCGGCTTCGAGGACCTGGGCGCGGTGGTCGAGGCGCTGGAGGCGAAGTTCGGCGCGCCCAAGTCCACGGGCCTGGTCTGGCGGCCCAAGTCGTTGACGCCCGTGGGCGGCGACCAGGCCGCCTCGCTGCTCAAGCTGATCGACGCCCTGGACGACGAGGACGACGTGCAGACCGTCTTCCCCAACTCCGACATCAGCGAGGAAGACATGGAACGGATGAGCGCCTGAACGGTCCGATATAGTCCAAATGGCCTATTAAGCCTCTTGCAAGGACTCGCGCGGCAAGCTTTCTAATCGAACTCAGACGTCGAAGAACGTCGGGAGGACGCCATGACGCGCGTGAACTGGCCCGTTGTCAGCGCCCTGTTCGTCGATGCCTTCTGCTGGGTGGCCATCGTGCGGGCCGCCGCCTTCGTGTTGCGCTGACAGCCCAAGGCCTGGACGTTCGTCTCCGATCCGCCGGCCTGAAGGCGTTTTGCGGCGGAGCGGCCTTGCATTTGCTCGCGGTCCTGGGCCTCTAGGCGCTCCACTTCTTCAAGGCGACGGGCGCCGGAGGCGGAGTATCGGGTCTAGCAGCCGTGGAGTCTCTGCGTGTTGAGCCGGGTATTGGCGCGAATGCGGGGCGGAGCCAAGCGGCTGGGCGTCTACGGCGTCTGCCCGCAGACCGAGGCCCCCGTCCTCACCCACGCCTATATGAGCCTGAGGGAGCTGAAGCGCTTCAACCGGCACCTAGTGCTGTTCTGCCCGGCCTGCCGGCGCGCCCACCAGTTCTCCCGCACCGACCTGTCGCTGGACCCCTCAAGCGTCGCTGAGCGGTGATCCCGCGGCCTGCAGACGCAGTGACTTGCGCTCCCGCTTAGGTTCTATGCCGCAGACGCTCGCGGCGTCGTCGACCGCGGGGGCGTGGACAGATCATGGGGTCGCTCTTGCAAGCTGCGGTCTGCAGAGCCCGCCGGCGTCCCCCTCCCCCCGCTTCGGCGATCCTGGTCGCCTGCGGCTTGGCGGCCTCGGGCTTGGTCGGATGCGCGGGCGGCGGCATCTCGCGCCCGTCCACGCCCATGCCCCTGGCCTACGAGGCGCCGGGCAAGTCGGACCCCGCGGTCTCGCCCCAGTCGCTGGACGCCTGGTGGCGGCTCTACCACGACCCCCAGCTCACCGCCCTGGTGGAAGGCGCGCTGCAGGCGAGCCCGGACGCCCGCACCGGCCTGCAGCGGATCGCCGAGGCCCGGGCCGCCCGGTCCCAGGCGCTGGCCGCCTACCTGCCCCAGGGCGACCTGGTGGGGTCGGTGCAGGAC
>CAXUEN010000290.1:0-3782 GCA_964249945.1 uncultured Caulobacteraceae bacterium
GTCCGGAGCTTCCTGGGTCTCCAGGCGCTGCATTTTTGCGTACCAGGTGGCGTTGCCCGGGCCGGAGCACAGACGCCGCAGGGCGTGCGCCTCGCCCAGGGTGTAGGCGAGCTGCACCACCACCTGCCGGTCCAGGCCGGAGCGGCGAGGCGGCTCCTGCCCCTTCGCCGCGCCCGCCCCCGCCAGGACGGCCGTCAGGAGGGCGCCGGCCAGCCGAAGGCGACGGTCGCGGAGCGTAGTAGACAGGTTTTCCATCTGGTCACGAAGCTTTGCGGGGGCGCGCCACCCTAAAGCGGGCGCCGGCGTGCAGCCAAGGATTCCCAAACGGGCCGAGTCGAGGCATTTTCGCGGCGGGAGTCCGATCATGTCCACGCAGCCACCCCGTTCAAGACTGCGCCCGACCGCGCCGCGCCTCCCGCTCTGGCTCGGCCTCCTGGCGCTTGCGGGATGCGTCCAGCCGCCGCCCTACGTCGCGGTCAACCATCAGCGGGTGGTGCCGCTCGCCGCCGCCGACGTGTGGCGGCGGCTGCACGCCTTCCTGCAGGACCAGGGGATCGCCGTGGTGTCGGAGGACCTGGCCGCCGGCACGATCGACGCGCGCCAGGCCGCTTCCGGAAAGGGGCTGTTGGCCTCCTACGCCGACTGCGGCGGCGGCGTCGACCTGATGCATACCCTCCAGCGCCAGACCATGGACCTGACCATCCGGGTCAGGCCGAACCCCGACGGGGCGCAGGTCACCGCCAACGCCGCCTTCAGCCAGACCCTGCGATCCCGGCGGGCGGGCGCGCTGACGGTGGCGTGCAACAGCAACGGGGTGCTGGAAAGCGCCGTGCTCAACGTCGCCTCCGGCCAGCCGATGGAAGCCGCGGTGGTGCCGCGATAGCCGCTCGTCGTCCTCAGCCGGCGAGGTCGGCCACGTCGCTGCGCCCGCGGTCGACCAGACCCGCATAGGGCGCCGTGAGCCGCCAGCGCACCCCGTCCGGCGCGTAGTCGAGGCTGACCTCGCCCTCGAACTCCGCCGCGGTGACCCGCTCGATCAGGCGCGAGCCAAAGCCCTTGCGGCTGGGCGGCGCCACCCGCGGTCCCCCCGTCTCGGTCCAGCAGAAGTGGAAGGTCTCCGCGCCCTCGCCGCCAGCCACGCCCCAGTCGAGGCGGATCCGGCCGGTCCCATTCGACAGGGCGCCGTACTTCACCGCGTTGGTCGCCAGCTCGTGCAGGGCCAGGGTCAGCTGCAGCGCCGGCTTGGGCCCGAGCTGTACTGGGCCGCCTCTGACCTCCAGCCTCTCGTGCGGCAGGCTGAGGGCGGCGACGACCTGCTCCACCACCTGGGTCGTGGAGGCCGTGGACCAGCTCTGCCGGGTGAGGATGTCGTGGGCGCGGCTGAGCGCCTGGATGCGCCCGGAGATGTCGGCGCGCACCGCCACGATGTCGCTCGCGCCCCGCAGCGAGGCGTCCACCAGGCTCTGCACCAGCGCCAAGCTGTTCTTCACCCGGTGGTTCAGCTCGTGCACCAGCAGCAGGCGATGCGCCTCGGCGCGCTTGGCCTCGGTCACGTCTTCCAGGACGCCCATAAAGCGGGTGCAGACGCGGTCGCTAAAACGGCTTCGGCCGACGCCAGAGATCCAGCGCTCCTGCCCGCTGTGGGCGTTGTACACCCGGTAGACCTCCCGGTAGGGACCGCGGCGCTCGGGGTTGGCGGCGGCGGCCTGCGCCTCGATCACCCGCTGGCGATCCTCGGGATGCACGCGCGACATGACCAGCGCCTTGTCCTGCGACTCTTCCTGCGTAAGGCCGAACATCTCCAGGGCGCGCGCGTCGTAGAAGCGCTGGCCGCTGATCAGGTCATGGTCGAACCGGCCCAGGTGGGCGGCGGCCATGGCCAGCTCCCGGCCGGTGTCGGATTCCCGCAGGCGGTCCTCGGTCCGCTTGCGATCGGTGATGTCCACCGAGACGCCGGGGAAGCGCGCGGGACGGTCGCCGCCGTCGCGCAGGCAACGACCCCGGGCGGAGGTCCAGCGCACCTGTCCGTCGGGCCGCAGCAGCCGGTACTCCTCCCGGAAGGGTTCGCCCGTGCGCCGCGCCTCGTCGATGGCGTCGGCCAGCCATCTCCGGTCCTGCGGGTGGACGTTGGCGAGGAAGGCGTCGAGGGGAACGCCGGCCGCCGCCGCCGCCGGATCGAGGCCGTATTCACGCGCCGTCTCCGCGCTGGCGACGATCCGATCGGCCTCCACGTCCCAGTCCCACCAGCCGACCTCGGCGGAGTCGAGCGCGCTGAGCAGCCGGCCCTCCCGTTCCAGGCTCGCCAGGGCGACCGCCTGCTCACGCTGGGCGATGGACTCGCGGTCCCTGACGGCCAGCCGCAGCTGCAGCTGCGGCTCCACCTGATCGGCCAGCACGCGCAGGATCATCGCCTGCTCCGCCGTCAGCCCATCCGGGCGAGGGCGGACGTCCAGAACGCAGAGCGCGCCGAGCGGGGCGCCGCTCGCCGCCCGGATGGGCGCCCCGGCGTAGAAGCGCAGGTAGGGCTCGCCGGTGACTAGGCGGTTGCCGCTGAAGCGGGGGTCCAGATGGGTGTCGGGCACCACGAACAGGCCGTCACCGTGCATGGCTCGGGCGCAGAAGGAGACGTCGCGTGGGGTCTCGCGAACCTCGAGCCCTGTGTGGGCCTTGAACCACTGGCGCTCCGCGTCCACCAAACTGACCGCCGACATGGGCGCGCCGCAGACCGCCGCGGCTGCCTGCGCCAAGCTGTCGAACGCCGACTCCGCAGGCGTATCCAGCACGTCGTAGCCATAGAGGGCGTGCAGCCGGTCGGCCTCGCTGAAGCTCTGGTTGGTGTCCATGGTCCCGTGCGCCGACGGTGGCGAGCCGCCGGTCGAGGTCTGTAACAGCCAAGCCTGCGGCCGAACAGCGGCGGCGTGGCGGCTCCCTTGCGTGTCGTCGTCGCACGCGCGATAAGCCCGCCCGGAGGCTGGCGGCGGGCGGAGCCCTCGCCAACCCGGTCAGGTCCGGAAGGAAGCAGCCGTAACGAGCCAAGTTTCGGGTCGCCGTCCAGTCTCCACCCCTGCCCGCCGCTGTGCGGCGGCCTCGTCCTTCGACAGGCTCAGGATGAGGCCGACTGAGAGGTCGATGCCTAGGGGGTCAGCGCCCCCAAAGTAGCCTCATGCTGAGCCAGTTGAAGCACGAGGCGGCCCCGCGACCCATGACCGACTTCGATCTCGAGCCGGACACCGCTGAGCGCGACCCCTATACCTCCGATATGTTTGGCTCCCCGCCTGCGACACCGCCGCCGCCCTCCGCCGCCTACCAAGTGCTGGCGCGCAAGTACCGCCCGCGCCGGTTCGAAGACCTGATCGGCCAGGAGGCGATGGTGCGGACCCTCGCCAACGCCTTCACCTCCGGCCGGATCGCCCACGCCTTCATGCTCACCGGCGTCCGCGGCGTCGGCAAGACCACCACCGCCCGCCTGCTTGCCCGCGCCCTGAACTACGAGAGCGAGACTGTACATCAGCCAAGCGTAGACCTGAGCGTAGAGGGCTTTCATTGTAAATCGATCATCGAAGGGCGCAATCTCGATGTTCTTGAAATAGATGCTGCCACCCAATCAAAGGTGGAGGAGATGCGAGATCTTCTTCAGACCACCCAACGCGTACCTGCCGCCACGCGCTACAAAGTCTACATCATCGACGAGGTGCACATGCTGTCGACGGCGGCGTTCAACGCGCTGCTGAAGACGCTGGAGGAGCCGCCGCCCCACGCCAAGTTCATCTTCGCCACCACCG
>CAXUEN010000291.1:0-3764 GCA_964249945.1 uncultured Caulobacteraceae bacterium
GGCGGGTCGCGCCCTTCCGGTCGCAGCCGCTCCCGCCTCTCCATCAGCCGGCCGCCGAGTTCGTCCAGGGCGGCGGCCGACTGCAGGGCGCGCAGGCCCGGCGTGTTGGGGGAGGAGACGTTGACGGTGAAGCCGTTCACGAGGCTCCACACCCGCTCCAGCCCGCGCACGTAGTCGCCGATCCGGTCGGCGGAGTCCTTGTTGGCGCCGATGTTGGCCACCACCACCCCCGCCGCGGGCCTCGGCCGCGACCTGGCGGCGGCGGCCAGGCGTGCGCTGACGCGGCCGAGGCCCACCGCCGTCCAGTCGCCGCGCAGCACCAGGACGATCCCGCCTGTGGCCGGCTGCAGCTCGAAATCGGCCGGCTGACCCATCCACACCCGATCCACGCCCGCTGGACGCACAAAGATTGTGCATCCCAATTCAACGCTGCGCATCTTTACAGCGCCTCGTCGCCGGCCGTTCGAGCATTATCGCTAAGCCCGGACGCGCGCGCCAGCAAAGTCTTGCGTAGAACCGCCGCATTGAGCATACTGACTTGTTTACCGCGCAAACATCGGATCGAGACCCGGCTCTAGGTCGTCAATACAAGCCATGACTTCAGAGCCCCGGCAAATCGGCTTCGCGTGTCCACCCGGATCGGCCTTTTCACCGCTCCAGGCATCATTTGTTTTCGCGCGTTTGTTACTGTTGTGCTTGGATCTTCTGCTCGGGAACGCTTCCTGAGCCGAAGCGTTAAAGCGGCGACACCTCTGTTCAACATCAGTTCAGGATGCCAACCTTGTCCGACAAGTCGCCGCGTTTCGTGCCTCCCGGGGTCGCCTCTTCCATCATCGCGCCTACCTTCTTCGGACACCGCGGCGGCGACACCCTGATCTGCTTTTCGCACCTGCGCTGGAAGTTCGTCTTCCAGCGGCCCCAGCACCTGATGACCCGCTTCGCCCAGTCCAAGCAGGTCATCGTGTTCGAGGAGCCGATGGCGGCGGACGGCGGCGCCTCGCCCAGCCTGGACTGCTACGAGCAGGGCGGCGTGACGGTGGCGACGCCCAGGCTTCCAGAGGGCCTCAGCGGCGAGGCGGCGACGGCGGCCGTGCGAAGCCTGCTCGACGGCCTGATCGCCGAGCGTCGGATCGAACGCCCGATCGCCTGGTACTACACCCCGATGATGCTGGAGTTCTCGCGCCACGTGGCTGAAGCCGCCGCGGCGGTGGTCTACGACTGTATGGACGAGCTGGCCGCCTTCAAGTTCGCCCCCGAGCAGCTGAAGCAGCTGGAGCGCGACCTCGTCGGCCTCGCCGACGTCGTCTTCACCGGGGGCTACAGCCTGTATGAGGCCAAGCGCGGCTGGCACGCCAACATCCATCCCTTCCCCTCCAGCGTCGACCGGCTGCATTTCGACAAGGCCCGCAGGCTCACGGCGCTCGACGATCCGTCCGACCAAGCCGCCCTGCCCCACCCGCGCCTGGGCTTCTACGGCGTCATCGACGAGCGGATGGACCTGAAGCTGGTGGCGGCCCTGGCCGATGCCCATCCCGAATGGTCCATCGTCATGGTGGGGCCGGTGGTGAAGGTCGATCCCGACGCCCTGCCCAAGCGCGTCAACATCCACTACCTCGGCGGCAAGAGCTATGACGAGCTGCCCGTCTACCTGGCGGGCTGGGACGTGGCGCTGGCGCCGTTCGCCATCAACGAGTCGACCCGCTTCATCAGCCCCACCAAGACCCCGGAATACCTGGCCGGCGGCAAGCCCGTGGTCTCCACCGCCATCATCGACGTCAAGCGGCACTATGGGGAGCTGGAAGCGGTCTGCGTCGCCGACACCCACGCCGCCTTCGTCGCCGGCTGCGAGAACGCCCTGGCGCTCGCCAAATCCACGACCAGCACGTGGCGCGAGGCGGTGGACGAGGCCCTATCCGACCTGTCGTGGGACAATACCTACGTTCGCATGGCGGCCCTGGTGGACGAGGCGGTGGTGCGCCACTCGCAGGTCGCCAAGGTGCAGTCCAACATCGCGCAGGCGGGCTTCGCACCGAAGGACGTCGGAGTGGGCGTCGCGGCGCCTGCGATCCTGCCCGCGGGCCGCAAGAGCCACTTCGACGCGCTGGTGGTGGGCGCCGGCTTCGCCGGCTCGGTGATCGCCGAGCGGCTAGCCGCGGGTTCGAACAAGAAGGTGCTGCTCATCGATCGTCGTCCCCACGTGGCCGGCAACGCCTTTGACGTCCACGACAAGGCCGGCGTGCTGATCCACCAGTACGGCCCGCACATCTTCCACACCAATTCCGACGAGATCGTGCGCCACCTCAGCCGCTTCACCGGCTGGCGCACCTACGAACACCGGGTGCTGGCCAGCGTGGACGGCAAGCTGGTGCCGATCCCGATCAACCGCACCACCATCAACATGCTCTATGGCCTGAACTTGACCACCGATGAGCAGGCGGCCAACTTCCTGGCCTCCCGCGCCGAGCCGACAGCCCAGATCCGCACCTCGGAAGACGTGGTGGTCTCCGCCGTCGGGCGGGAACTCTACGAAAAGTTCTTCCAGGGCTATACGCGCAAGCAGTGGGGCATCGACCCCTCGGGGCTGGACCGTTCAGTCACTTCGCGGGTCCCGACCCGGACCAACGTCGACGACCGCTATTTCAACGACAGCTTCCAAGCCATGCCGCGTCTGGGCTTCACCCACATGTTCGAGAACATGCTGGACCACAAGAACATCACCATCGAGACGCAGACGGAGTTCGCCGACGTCAGGGACCGGGTGCTCTACGATCAGCTGGTGTTCACAGGCCCCGTGGACGAATTCTTCGGCCACCGTTACGGCAAGCTCCCGTATCGCAGCCTGCAGTTCAAGCACGAGACCCACGACATGGAAGAGTTCCAGTCGGTGGCTGTGGTCAACTATCCCCACCCGGACGTGCCTTACACCCGCATCAGCGAATACAAGCACCTCACCGGCCAGAAGCACCCGAAGACCTCGATCACCTACGAGTATCCAAGCGCCGAGGGCGATCCCTACTACCCGATTCCCAACGCCGAGGCGCAGGGGCTCTATAAGAAGTACGAGTCGCTGACGAGCACGCGGCCCGACGTGGCCTTCGTCGGTCGCTTGGCGACCTACCGCTACTACAACATGGACCAAGTGGTGGGCCAGGCTCTGGCCACCTACCGCAAGGTGCTGGAGAAACCGGCGGCGGTGTCGACGCGGGATGTTGGAGCTGCCGCCAGGGCTTGATAGCCTTGCGCTGAACAGGAGAAGCCGGTCGTCTCAGAGTAGCAGGCTTTTTGTGGCTGATGGAACCCTGCTCATCCCCCCCATCGCAGATGGAGGAGGTGGCGGCGCGGCCGACGGAGGGGTTGCGCGTGAGCGCGGAAACGGCCTCGATGCGGCTTCCGCGCGCTCGCACGGCCCCTTCCCCGCCTTCGTCGGTACTCCCCATCTGCGATAAGGGAGATGAAAAGGACAAGGCCGCTAAGCCCCCTCGCCCTTCAGCGGCAGGATGCGGTAGCCCAGACCCCGCACCGTCTCGATCCGGTCCGGCCCGATCTTCCTGCGCAGCCGTCCGACGAACACTTCGATGGTGTTGCTGTCCCGGTCGAAATCCTGGTCGTACAGGTGCTCCACCAGTTCCGTGCGGCTGATCACCCGGCCCTGGTGCAGCATCAGGTAGTGGAGCAGGCGGTACTCCAGCGAGGTCAGGCGGAGCGGCTCCCCGTCCACGCTCGCCCGCGCCGCCTTGGGGTCGAGCCGCAGCGTCCCGCAGGCG
>CAXUEN010000292.1:0-3739 GCA_964249945.1 uncultured Caulobacteraceae bacterium
GTCATGCGTGGCGTCGAAGCGCATGGTCTTGACGGCGACCGTCTGCGGTATGTCGGGCGGCAAGATGATCTGCGGCGCCTCGATTTCGGCAAACTGGATGTTGAACTTGCCGTCGATGCCCTCCTCGCGCAGGGACTTGTCGAGCGCGGCGCGGATGTCCTGATCGCCGACGACGGTGGCGGCGCGGCAGATCAAGCAGGTGCGCTTTCTCGCCCGCCCGAATGTCGCCGTCGCGCGGCTCTACGTCTACGAGGCGCCGCCGCCTGACGCCAAGGCGCCTCAGGAGACCCGCACCCGCGTCACCCTGGCCCTGAAGAACGACGCCAGCGCGGGCCTTGGCGAGGCGCTGCCCTCCGGGCGTGTCGCCTTGATGGCGCCGGCGCCCGGGGGCGCGCCGGTGTTCGCCGGGGGCGACCACCTGGACGACACCCCTGTCGGCCTGCCGTTCGAGATCGCGCTCGGCCTCGACTCCCAGGTCCAGGCGCGGGTGGCGGCGCGGACGCCCGCGCCCCACGCCTGGACCCTCGGCGTGCAGCTGACCAATGCGGGCGAGGAGCCGGCCCTGGTCGAGCTGCGCCAGCCCCGCGCCGACGACATCCGCATAACCGCGGAAGACCGGCCCCACCGTCTGGATCGGGGGCGGGCGACGTGGCGCGTCCTCCTGCCGCCCCATGCCAGCCTGCCGTTCCACTACGCCTATTCCGACCGGTGAGCGTGTACCCCGCCGTGCCGTTCCGCTAGGACGCGCCGCCGGGCCTCGGTCCAACCGTCGAGGCCGGGCCGGGAGAGACGCCATGTCCGGACTGGATCGCAGCCACGACCCCGCCCTGGCCAGCTGGGTGGCCTCGGCCCAGGGCCACGCCGACTTCCCGATCCAGAACCTGCCGCTGGGCGTGTTCAGCCCGCCCGCAGGCGACCCGCGAGGGGGCGTGGCCATCGGCGACGGTATCCTGGACCTGGCGGCCGCCGTCGAGGCCGGGCTGTTCCAAGGCGAGGCCGAGGGCGCGGCCCGGGCCGCCGCCGGCTCCGTGCTGAACCCGCTCATGGCGCTGGGCGCCGGCCCCAGGCGCGCGCTCCGGATGCGCCTCGTCGAACTGCTGGAGCAGGGCTCGACGGCCCGGGCGCAGGTCCGGCCCCTCCTGCACCGGGCCGCGGACTGCACGCTTCACCTGCCTGCGCGCATCGGCGACTACACCGACTTCTACGCCGGCATCCACCACGCCACCAACGTGGGCAGGCTGTTCCGGCCGAACGCACCGCTCCTGCCCAACTATAGGCACGTGCCCATCGGATACCACGGCCGCGCCTCCTCGGTGCGCCCGTCCGGCGAAGCCGTCCGCCGCCCGAACGGCCAGCGCAAGCGGGCCGACGAGGCGGCGCCGAGCTTCGGTCCCGCGCGCAACCTCGACTACGAATTGGAGCTCGGCGTCTGGATCGGCCCCGGCAATGCGCTGGGCGAGCCGGTCCCGATCGCCCAGGCTGGCGAGCACGTGTTCGGCCTGTGCCTGCTGAACGACTGGTCCGCCCGGGATGTGCAGACCTGGGAGTACCAGCCGCTCGGCCCCTTCCTGGCCAAGAGCTTCGCCACCACGGTCTCGCCCTGGATCGTCACGGCGGAGGCGCTGGCGCCCTTCCGCGTGGCCCAGACGCCCAGGCCGGTGGGCGACCCTGCGCCCCTGCCCTACCTGCACGACCCGGTCGACCAGGCGAGGGGCAGCTTCAACATCGCGCTTGAAGTATGGCTGGCCCCGGCTGGTGGAAGCCCCAGCGGGGCGCAGCGGCTGTCGGCCAGCAACGCGACCGACCTGTACTGGACCCCAGCGCAATTCGTCGCCCACCACACCAGCGGCGGCTGCAACCTCAACGCGGGCGACCTGCTGGGCTCGGGCACCATATCGGGCGCGGGGCCTGACGGCTGCGGCAGCCTGCTGGAGCTGAGCCGCGGCGGCCGTGACCCGGTCGCCCTGGAAGACGGCGGCGTGAGACGCTTCCTGGAGGACGGCGACGAGGTGGTCTTCCGCGCCGCCTGCCGGCGCGAGGGCTTCGCCTCCATCGGCTTCGGCGAGTGCCGCGCCGCGGTGCTGCCGGCCCACTCCGGCTGGGACGGCTGAGGCAACCGCGTCGGCCCTGCGGAATTCCAGACGCGTGGGCCGGACGCCCAGGGGCTCGACACATGATCGCACTGGTTCTCGCCGCCGCCGTCTCGCTCTCCGACCTGCAGCAATGGATCGACGACCAGCCTGCGGTCGCCCTCTACGCGCAGCAGCGCACGCCCGGACGCCTGCCCTCCGAGGACGCTTTCCGGACTGCGCCTGCGCTACCGAGGCCGCTCGCCTGCCGCGGGTCGCATGCGGCCATGGTTGCCGCGGTCACCCTGTTCAAGGCCGCCGACGACGGCCGGATCACCCTGGCCGAACCCGCTCTCCTGGCCAAGAACGACGGCCAGCCCCTGCTGCAGCTGAGCGAGCCCGCCAAGCAGGCGCTGGAAGACCGCGGCCGTCGCTACGAACAGGATGCCGGGTTGTACGAACCCGCCTGCCTGGGATGACCTCGGCGCGGCGGCGAGGGCCGCCTGCGCCCGGCCTCAGGCGCGGTGTGACAGGAGCGGGTGGGGCGACGCCCTCAGCCGAAGCTGCGGCCGATGGCGTAGAAGCGCTCGGCGCGCTGCCGGCGCAGGGCCTCGGGCGTCAGGACGCTGAGCTTGCCCAGCTCATCCTCCACCGCATCGCCCACCGCCGCGATCGCGGCGGCAGGGTCGGCGTGGGCCCCGCCGATGGGCTCGGCGATGATGCGGTCCACGATCTTCAGCCCGATCAGGTCCTGGGCGGTGATCTTCATCGACCTGGCCATGTGCGCCGCCTGCGCCCGGTCGCGGAACAGGATGGAGCTGCCGGCCTCCGGCGAGATCACCGAGTAGATGGAGTGCTCCAGGATCAGCACCCGGTTCGCCCCCGCCAGCGCCAGGGCGCCGCCCGATCCGCCCTCGCCGGTTATCGTGGTGATCATGGGCGTGCCCAGGGTCAGGCCCCGCTCGGTGGACCGCGCTATGGCCTCGCCCTGGCCGCGTTCTTCCGCGCCCACGCCCGGATAGGCCCCGGCGGTGTCAACGAAGGTCAGGACCGGCAGGCCGAAGCGCTCGGCCATGTCCATCAGGCGCACCGCCTTGCGGTAGCCCTCAGGGCGCGCCATGCCGAAGTTGTGCTTCAGCCGCGTTTCGGTGTCGCGTCCCTTCTCGTGGCCAAGCACCGCCACCGCGGTTCCGCGGAACCGGCCGAGCCCGCCCACCACGGCCTGGTCGTCGCCGAACACCCGGTCTCCGCGCAGCTCCACGAAGTCCTGGATCAGCCCGCGCAGGTAGTCGCCCAGGTGCGGCCGGTCCGGATGGCGCGCCACCTGGGTCTTCTGCCAGGGGTCGAGGCGGCCGAAGACGTCGCGCCGGAACCGCTCGGCCCGCCCGCGCAGGGCGTCGATCTCGGCGTCGAACACGCCGGGCTCGTGGGTGGCGGAGAGCTTGGCAAGTTCGTCGAGCTTGGCCTCGATCTCGGCCACGGGCCGCTCGAAATCCAGGTAATGACGCGTCGGCGTCGACATCGGCAGGCGTGATCCGGCGGTTGGAGGAGGCGGCGGACACTAGGCGCAATCCCCCTGCGCATCCAGTGCAGTGCAGCAGCCTCGAGATGAGCCTTTAACGACCCGCCTTCGCTCCCCACATCCATGCTGCGGCTGCACAGCCCTGGCG
>CAXUEN010000293.1:0-3721 GCA_964249945.1 uncultured Caulobacteraceae bacterium
AGGGTCAGGGCGGCGAGGGTCAGGGCGGCCGCATGCAGGCCATGCTGACCCAGCTGGACCTCGACGCCCAGCAGCAGCTGAAGGCGCAGGCCCTGTTCACCGCCGCGCGGGGCGAGGCCATGTCCAACGCCGCCGGCGCCGGCGACGACCCCGACGCCCAGCGGCAGGCGCGCAAGACGGCCTACGACAAGGCCTTCGGCCAGCTGGACGCCATCCTCCGCCCTGACCAGAAGGCCAGGCTGGCGCAGCTCCGCGCCCAGATGGCCCAGCACCGTGGCCAGGGTGGCGGCCAGTAGATGCCGCTCGCCACATTATCTTTCCCGCTCATCCCGGCGAATGCCGGGACCCAGATCAAAGGGTGCAAGCGGTGGGTGGTGGACGCGCTGGCCGCCACACTGGCCCAGGTCCAGCCCTACAATCTGGGTCCCGGCATGCGCCGGGATGAGCGGATAAAAAGCATAGCTTCGGGTTCGCGCTGATGGGCGAAACACGGGTCCCGGACAGCCACACTCCTGGCGATCCCCCGCCCCCCGACCACGAACCCGTGGTCGGCTCCGGTCCGTCTGTCCTCTTCATCCGGCGGCCGATCGCGACCTCTCTGTTCATGATCGCCATCCTGCTGGCGGGGCTGGTGGGCTTCCAGTTCCTGCCGCTGTCGGCCCTGCCGGAGGTCGACTACCCCACCATCCAGGTGCAGACCTACTATCCGGGCGCGAGTCCCGAGGTCACCACCTCCTACATCACAGCGCCCCTGGAGCGGGAGTTCGGCGAGATGCCGGGGCTGTCGCGGATGACCTCGATCTCGTCCCAGGGCGCTTCGATCATCACCCTGCAGTTCAACCTCGCCCTCAGCCTGGACGTGGCCGAGCAGGAGGTGCAGGCCCAGATCAACGCCGCCGGCAACCTGCTGCCCTCCGACCTGCCGAATCCGCCCGTCTACGCCAAGGTCAACCCGGCCGACGCGCCGATCGTGTCGATCGCCCTGACGTCCAAGACCATGCCGCTGAACCAGGTCCAGGACCTGGCCGACACGCGCCTGGCCTCCAAGCTCAGCCAAGTGGCGGGCGTCGGCCTGGTCACCGTGGCCGGCGGCCAGCGGCCGGCCGTGCGGGTGGCCGCAAACCCCCGCGCGCTGGCGGCCTACGGGCTGTCGCTGGAGACCCTGCGCACGGCCATCTCCTCGGCCAACGTGAACAGCGCCAAGGGCAGCTTCAACGGGGCCACGCGCGCCTACACCATCGACGCCAACGACCAGCTGCAGAGCCCAGAGGACTACGCCGACACCATCATCGCCTACAAGAACGGCTCGCCGGTGCACCTGCGCGACGTGGCGACCGTCACCAACGGGGTGGAGAACACCCAGGTCGGCGCCCTGCAGGACCGCACCCCGGCCATCATCTTGAACATTCAACGGCAGCCCGGCGCCAACGTCATCGGCGTCGTCAACTCCATCAGAAAGCTGCTGCCCCAGACCTTCTGCGCCGGCGACAAGGCCTGCCGCGACAAGACCGCGCCGGGCCAGCTGGAGGCCTCGCTGCCCGCCGGCGTGACCCTGAACGCGGTGACCGACCGCACCATCACCATCCGCGCGTCGGTCCACGACGTGGAGTTCGAGCTGGCGCTGTCGGTGATTCTGGTGGTGGCCATGATCTACCTGTTCCTGAGGAACGGCCCGGCCACGGTGATCGCGGGGCTCAGCGTGCCGCTGTCGCTGATCGGGTCGTTCGCGGCCATGTATTTCCTGGGCTACAGCCTGAACAACCTGACCCTAATGGCCCTGACCATCGCGTCCGGCTTCGTCGTCGACGACGCCATCGTGATGATCGAGAACATCAGCCGCTACGTGGAGCAGGGCTATTCCGCCAAGGACGCGGCGCTGAAGGGCTCCAGCGAGATCGGCTTCACCATCATCTCGCTGACCGTGTCGCTGCTGGCGGTGCTGATCCCGCTGCTGTTCATGGGCGACGTTGTGGGCCGCCTGTTCCGTGAGTTCGCGGTGACGCTGGCGGTGACCATCGTGATCTCCGCGGTCGTGTCGCTGACCATGGTGCCGAGCCTCTGCGGCCTGTGGCTCCGCCATCCCAAGGAGCCGAACCCCAAGAGCCTCAGCGGGCGCTTCGAGCAGGGCTTCGACTGGACTATCCGCCAGTACGACCGCGGCCTGCAGTGGGTGCTGGCGCGCCAAGTGCTGGTGCTGCTAGTGGCGCTGGGCACCTTCGTCCTGACCGCGGTGCTCTACCTCGCCATCCCCAAGGGCCTGTTCCCGGTGCAGGACACGGGCCTGCTGCAGGGCGTGACCGAGGCCTCGGAGTCCATCTCCTACACCGCCATGCTGCAGCGCCAGCGCCAGATGGCCGAGGCGATCCTGAAGGACCCCGACGTGGCAAGCGTCTCCTCCTTCATCGGCGTGGACGCCCAGAACCAGAGCCTCAACTCGGGGCGGGTGCAGATCGGGCTGAAGCCGCTCGGGGTCCGCCACGCCTCGGCCAGCGACGTGATCCGCCACCTGAACACCGAGGTGGCGGGCGTGCCCGGCGTCTCGCTCTACCTGCAGCCGGTGCAGGACCTGACCATCGACAGCTCGGTCGGCCGCACCCAGTACCAGTTCCTGATGGGCGCGGTGGACCAGAAGCTGTTGGCGAGCTGGACCAATACCTTGATGGCGGAGCTGAGGAAGAACCCCGAGCTCGAGGACGTTTCCTCCGACATCCAGAACTCGGGCCTGTCCGCCTACATCCAGGTGGATCGCGACACCGCCGCGCGGCTCGGCGTCAGCCTGGCGAGCGTGGACAACGTGCTCTACGACGCCTTCGGCCAGCGCATCGTCTCCACCATCTTCACCCAGTCCAACCAGTACCGGGTGATCCTGCAGGCGTCCGACGACGTGGTGCGCTCGGCTGACGCGCTGAACGCCATCTACCTGCAGTCCACCACCAACGGGGCGGTTCCGCTCTCGGCCATCGCCACCATCCGCGAACAGGCCGCGCCGCTCCAGTCCAGCCACCTCGGCCAGTTCCCCGCCACCACGGTGTCGTTCAACCTGGCCAAGGGCGTCTCGCTCGGCGAGTCCGTCACCCTGATCCAGCAGGCGGAGAAGGCGGTGGGCGTCCCCGACAGCATCACCACCACCTTCACCGGCGCCGCGGAGGCCTATCGCGCGTCGCTGGCCAACGAACTGTGGCTGATCGTGGCCGCCATCGTGGCCATCTACATCGTACTGGGGGTGCTCTACGAGAGCTTCATCCACCCGATCACCATCCTGTCCACCCTCCCCTCGGCGGCCGTGGGCGCCCTGATCGCCCTGCTGCTGGCCGGCCAGGACCTCGGCGTGATCGGGATCATCGGCATCATCCTGCTGATCGGCATCGTGAAGAAGAACGCGATCATGATGATCGACTTCGCCCTCGACGCGGAGCGCAACCAGGGCAAGTCCTCCCGCGAGGCCATCCACCAGGCGGCCCTGCTGCGCTTCCGCCCGATCCTGATGACCACCATGGCGGCGCTGCTGGCCGCCATCCCGCTGTGGCTCGGCGGCGGCATCGGGGCTGAGCTGCGGCGGCCGCTGGGCGTGGCCATCATCGGGGGCCTGATCTGCTCCCAGCTGCTGACGCTGTTCACGACGCCTGTGATCTACATCGCCTTCGACAACCTGGCCTCGCGCTTCGCCAGGCGCGATCCGGAGACGCCCGCCCGCGACGCGCCCGAGGGCGAAGGGCCGCAC
>CAXUEN010000294.1:0-3720 GCA_964249945.1 uncultured Caulobacteraceae bacterium
CCGGCCTGCTGCGCCAGGCGCGCCGAGGTGAGGCCCAACGCGCCGCATCCCACCACCGCCACCTCGGAGGCGCCTCCCTCTAGCGCCTTGCGCACTGCAATGGTCCCAGAACCCCAGGACAGGGACCAGCCGCTGCCGCCGTGCCCGTAGTTGTGCACGACCAACGCGTCGCCGACCCGCTCCGCATCGAGCCGCGGCCCGGCGGCCCGGAAGGGGCGCAGGCACACGGTGACGTCGAACAGGCGGTCAGCATGGGCGCGAATGGGCGCCAGCGGCGGGACGGGATCGTAGCCCGGGGCAGGTCCGAGACCCGGAGGCGCGCCCGCCACGGCGTTGCGGTCTCCGGAGAGCGGCGTCGCGCATCCAGTCAGGCCCAGCAGGCCCGCGCCGCCGAGCAGGGTCGTCGCCTGCAGGAGCCGGCGACGGTCCAAGTCCACCACGCTAGCCATGCTCCACCTCCCTCGTGGCGAACTCGAGCCAGAGGCCATGGGCGTCGCTAGGCCCAACCCACAGGGCGCCGCCCCCGCACGCCGCCGGCGACAGATGGCGCACGCCGTGCGCGTCCAGCAAGCGCCTTGCAGCCGACAGGTCCTTCACGAGCACCGTCACCCCAAGGACGGACCTGTCCTGCGGGACGTGCGCGTCCTGGGAGACGGCGACCACGTCGTCGCCACCCGGCAGGGCGTAGCTGGTCGCGTGAGCGTCGAAGGGCGAGCAGGCGTCGCGCGATGTGACCGTCGCGCCCAGCCGTTCGAGGAGTTCAAGCTCGCCCGGCGCTCCGGCGAGCCAGACGCGGGCGAGCCTGTAGGCCGTGTTCGGATGCGACCAGTAGGCAGGCCCGTCCGTCGGCGAGCGCAGGCGGTCGGCGAAGAAGAGGCGGTGGGCGATGACGGCCTGCGAGTAAGTGACGACGTCGCCCTGGTCGTGGGGCGCGAGGCCATGCTCGGTCAGGAAGCGGGTCAGGGCGACCATGTCGGGTGCGTACACGCTCCAGGACGCAGGCCCGTCCGGCGCGCGCAACCAAACGGCATATTCGCGGGCGAGCGCGTCGGTCGGCGAGGAGGCGGTGATGAGCTCGATCTCGCCGCCGTTGGGGAACTTGACGTGCCGGTTGCGGATGCCGTCGTCATGCGGCCGCCCTGGCTTGATCACGAACCCGAGTCTGGCGAAGTCATCCGCAGTCTGGTCGAGGTCGTGCACGGCCACCTGGATATGGTCCAATCCCGCGATCAGCGGTTTGGCGGGCGCGGGCGGAGCGGCGGCGGCCGGCGCAATGCTCGCCCCCAGCCCGATGGCGAGGCTGAGCGCCGCACGTCCGAGATCATGACGGCGGATCATGTGAACGCCCGGTGTTGGAGGGTCGGACCCAGGATTGACCAGGCGACGAGCCGCCGCAAAGGATAAGACCTCGCCCGGATCATAAGCTATGGTAGGGATTGATGGCTCGGGCTCCGGTCCCGCTGAACGCGCTTCGAGCCTTCGAGGCGGCGGCTCGCCATCTCTCCTTCACCCGGGCGGCGGAGGAGCTCTGCGTCACCCAGGCGGCCATCAGCCACCAGATCAAGGGGCTGGAGGACCGCCTACGGGTTCAGCTGTTCCGCCGCTCCAACCGCGGACTGAAGCTGACCGACGAGGGCGTCGCGCTCGCGCCCACGCTGTTCGAGGCCTTCGGCGCCATCGACCGCCTGTTCGAGCAGTTCGAGGCCGGCGGCGTGCAGGAGGTGCTCACCGTCAGCGCCGTGGGAACCTTCGTGGTGGGTTCGCTCCTGGAGCGCCTGCCCACCTTCCGCGCCGCCCACCCGCAGGTCGACCTGCGTCTGCTCACCAACAACAACAAGGTCGATCTCGTCGCCGAAGGGCTGGACTACGCCATCCGGTTCGGTGACGGCACCTGGCAGGGGGCGGAGGCCGAGCGGGTTTGTAGGGCTCCCCTATCGCCCCTGTGCGCGCCCGCGCTGGCCCAGCATCTCTCCGAACCCGCCGACCTCCTGCGCCTGCCCCTTCTGCGATCTTACCGCCCGCAGGACTGGCCGGCCTGGTTCAGGGCGGCGGGGCTGGCGGTGGCCGACGTGCGGGGCCCGCTGTTCGACCGCTCGCTCATCATGGTGCAGGCCGCCCTGCGCGGCGAAGGGGTGGCGCTGGCGCCGCCCGGCCTGTTCCGGCGCGAGATCGACGGCGGCCAGCTCGTGCGGCCGTTCGCCTGCGAGCTGGACGCCGACGCCTACTGGCTGACGCGCCTGAAGTCCAAGCCGCCCACCGCCGCCATGCAGGCGTTCCGGTCCTGGCTGCTGGCCAGCTACGCCGAGCAGGGCCCAGCGACGCCGCCTGAAGGCGCCTCAGAGCCGGCCTTGGCGCTCAGATGAAGATGCGGCACTCAGGTCATGGACTGGATCGGCTGGGAAGCGGGCGTTGATGGCGACCTATGTGGGCATGCTTAGGGCGGTGAACGTCGGCGGCACGGGCAAGCTGCCGATGGAGGACCTCCGCCGCCTGTGTGAGAACTGCGAGTTCGCGAACGTGCGGACCTATATCGCCAGCGGGAACGTCGTCTTCTCGTCCGGGGTCTCGGAAGCCGAGGTGCAGGCGCGACTGCAGTCAGCCTTGCAGGACTACGCAAGCAAGCCGGTGGGCGTGCTGGTGCGGAGCGGTGCGGAGATGGCGTCGGTGCTCGCGGCGAACCCCTACGCCGGGCGGGCGGCCAATCTCGTGCACGTCACCTTCCTGGACGAGGCGCCTTCCGCCGCCGGCGTCTCCGGCCAGGCCGACGAGGAGATCACAACAGGTCGACGAGAAATCTACGTCTACTATCCGCGAGGGCAGGGCGCGTCCAAGCTGAAGCTGGCGGCCGCCGCCAAGGCAGGCACCGCCCGCAACATCAACACCGTCGCCAAGCTGGCCGAGATGGCGGCCGCGTGATTCCACTCCGAGCTCCGCGCCCAATTCGGTCATTGGTTGGGCTCCGTAACTCCGACATCCGTCGTGAACCAGCGTCCTCGCCGGGAACGGCCATTCCGAGCGGGGAAGCAATACGGAGAGTCAACCCTTAGGACGGCTCCGTTTCGCTGCGGTCCTGCTCCTGGGCGAAGTGCCAAAGCACGCCGGAGGGATCCCACACGTAGCTCACGATCAATCCCCATGTCTGAACCTTTGGCGCGGCGGGTGCTTGCACATTGTAGCGGCCTGGAAGATCGAGGCGGTCAAGCCGCTTCCACCAAGCGTCCAGGTCGCGCACAAGCAGGTGCATCATGAAGTTCTGCGCCCATTCTTCGACGTAGTAATCCTGGAGTAGGAATGCGACCGGGCCAAGATGCATTGACGCAAGTCCGTCGCCGAGCAGAAATGGATCAAAACCAAGCTCGGTGTAAAATCGCAGGCTGGTTTTAAAATCTTTGGCCGGTACAAATGGACGCATCGTGACCACATCAGGTTCGGCCTCAAGGCTGATCGCCGCCATGCCGCCTCCGAAGGTTCGCGATGTCAGTCTCCGCCGCCCGATGATGGCTGTCGAGAGCGTTTCTTGACCTGTGCCGCGGCTGGCTTCGTTCACTTTTTCGCCCGGGACACCAGCATGGGCTGGGAACCTGACCCGGGCTCCGCGCCCATACCGGACTCCAGCTCACCTCCAACTTCTCGACATTCAGGCAGGCCGGAGGCGCTTAGAGCCTGACCCAAAAGGCTGTTGCACCCGCCTGAGGTGAGTGATTCAGAGCACCTGGACGC
>CAXUEN010000295.1:0-3712 GCA_964249945.1 uncultured Caulobacteraceae bacterium
CGCCTCCGCCGTCGGCGCCACCGCCACGGTGGAGGCGACGCCGAAGCAGGCCGAGTACCTGGTGCTGGCCAAGGCGTCGGGCACCCTGACGCTGGCGCTCCGCTCCTATGCGGACGCGGCCGGCGGGGCCGAGGTCGGCGCCATCAACCACGACGCCTCTGGCGCCACGATCCGTGTGTTCCGCAACTCCGCTCCCACGCCGGTGGTGACCCAATGACGCCTGAGATCAAGCCGCCGCCTGCAGGGTTCGGGGGCGCGCCCTTGCGCACCGCGCTGGCGCACATGACCGGCCTGGCGCGGGTCTCCGCCGTGCTGCTGGCCGGCGGCGGCCACGCCCGCGCCCAGGCGCCCTATGGCGCAACGGCGCACGCCTGGCCCGGCCTCAGCGGCGCGCCGGACGGTCCGCGGGTGAACGTCAGCCTGGGGGGCGCGGGCGGCCCCAGCCGCAACCTGTCGCTGCCCAAGGGCAAGTCGGCTGTGATCGAACTGCCGGTGGACGCCCGCGACGTCATGGTGTCGGACCCCAAGGTGGCCGACGTGGTGCTCTCCACGCCGCGCCGCATCTACGTGCTGGGCCAGACCGGCGGGGCGACCGACGCCACCTTCGTGGACGGCATGGGCCATCAGATCCTGCGGCTGAACATCCGGGTGGACAACGACACTTCCGCCGTGGCTGAGACCCTGAACCACATCCTGCCGGGCTCCTCCATCCACGTGGAGGCGGTGAACGACCGGCTGATCCTGAGCGGGGAGGCCGCCAGCCCCGCCGACGCCGACAAGGCCATGCGCGTCGCCCAGAGCTTCGTGGAGAAGCCCGAGGACGTGCTGAACATGATCTCGGTGGCCGGGCCCGAGCAGGTCATGCTTAAGGTCCGCATCATCGAGGTGAACCGCCAGATCATCAAGCAGCTCGGCGTGAGCCTGCAGGCGATGCTGGCCCAGATCGGCAACAACAACACCTTCAACCTGGCCACCTCGGCCATCTATGGCGTGAACGGCTCGGCGCTCGGCGGCCTGACCGGAAGCGCCAACACCCACTTCGACAAGTACGGCACCACGGGTCTGTACCAGGGCAACGCCGAGGGCGTGCTCCAGGCCTTCGAGCAGACCAACCTGGTCCGCACCCTGGCCGAGCCGAACCTGACCGCGGTGTCGGGCGAGAGCGCCAAGTTCCTGGCCGGCGGCGAGTTCCCCGTGCCGGTGTCTGAGGACAACAACGGCCGCGTCACTGTGGAGTTCAAGCAGTTCGGCGTGGGACTCGGCTTCACGCCGGTGGTGCTGTCCAGCGGGCGCATCTCGCTGAAGCTGTCCACCGAATATTCCGAGCTGACCAACATCGGGGGCTTCTCGCTGAGCAGCGGAACGTCCTCCACCAGCACCGCGTCCTCCACCTCCCCCACGGGGACGACGAGCACGGGGGCGGGCATCACCTTGTCGGTGCCGGGCTTGAACGTGCGCCGCGCCGAGACCACGGTGGAGCTGCCGTCGGGCGGCGCGATGATGATCGCGGGCCTGCTGGAGTCCAGCAACAAGCAGTCGATCTCCGGCCTGCCGGGGCTGAACAGCCTGCCGGTGCTGGGCGCGCTGTTCCGCTCGCGCGACTACCTGCAGGGCGAGACCGAGCTGGTGGTCATCGTCACGCCCTACCTGGTCAAGCCCACCCGGCCGGACCTGATCCAGACTCCGGCCGACGGCCTGCAGGTGGCCGACGACGCCTCCGCCTACCTGCTCGGCAAGCTGAACCAGGGCTTCGACCGGCCCGCGGCGCCTCTGCCCGGCAAGAGCTATCAGGGACCCTTCGGCTATGTCGTGCAGTAAAACGATGACCCGCGGCTCCGCCCTCGCGGCGATCCTGGCGGCGGCCTCGGCCCTGGCGGGCTGCGCCGCCGACACCAATCCCCAGAGCCTGGCCCTCACCCCCACCGAGCACTATGGCCTGACGGTCAGCAGCCACCCCGAGCAGATCGCCATCGGGGTGCACCGGAGCGGCCTGTCCAACACCCAGAAGGCGGCGCTGGCCCAGTTCGCCAGCCAGTGGCGCGACGACGGCGGCGGCCCGGTGAGCGTGCGCGCGCCCTACGACGCCGCCGACCCGGCCACCGCGCGCCGCATGTCGGATCAGGCGGCGGCCTACCTGGTCCAGCTCGGCGTGCCGCACGAGCGGGTGCAGCTCGGCGCCTACGCCTCCAACCGCGTCCCCGGCGCGCCGGTCCTGGCCAGCTACGACAAGTTCGACGTGCAGGGCCCCAACTGCAGCGGCGGCTGGTCGGACCTGACCCACACCGCCCACAACTCCACCTTCGGCCACTTCGGCTGCGCGGTGACCGCCAACTTCGCCGCCCAGGTCGCCAACCCGCGCGACCTGGTGGCGCCGGCGGTGACCACGCCCGGCGACAACGTCCGCCGCGCCCTGGTGCTCGACAAGTACCGCAAGGGCGAGATCACCTCCTCCGCCAAGGACGACCAGGCGGACGGCAAGACCTCGACCAGCCAATGACGATGAACCGAGCCTTCGTACGACCAGCCTTCATGTGGGAAGCGGTGATATGATGAGGTCCGCCCAGGCCGAGTTCGAGGACCCGCGCTCCGGCTTCGACGCCGACGACGAGTTCGCCCTGCCGGTCGCCCTGTCCGAGACGCCCGACGACGACATGGACTTCCCGCTGCTGCCGGCGCCCCACCTGCAGCCCGTCACCGACGACACGGTGGCGCCGGAGAACGCGCCCAACCCCATCGCCGCTTTGCTCGCCAACGCGGAAGCGGCTCTGGGCGAGGTCACGGTCCCGCGGATCAGCATCCACGTCTTCTGCCAGCGCCCCGAGACCGCCGCCATCGCCGAGCAGGTGGCCGCGGACCGCAGGCTCTCGCGCGCCACCACGGTGGTGCGCTCCGGCGGCCTGGCCGAGGCGCTGGCGCTCTACCAGAACCAGCCCACGCCCTCGCTGGTGATCGCCGAGAGCGCGGACGACGCCGCCGTCCTGCTGGGCCAGCTCGATCAGCTGGCCGAGGTCTGCGACCCCGGCACCAAGGTGGTGGTGATCGGCACGCACAACGACATCCCGCTCTATCGCGAGCTGATGCGTCGGGGCGTCAGCGAGTACCTGGTGCCGCCGATCAACGTGCTGCAGATGATCCGGGCGGTCACGACCCTCTATTCCGATCCCGCCACGCCCTTCATCGGCCGCACCCTGGCCTTCCTGGGGGCCAAGGGGGGAGTGGGCTCCTCCACCCTGGCGCACAATGTCGGCCATGCCCTGGCCGAGCACATGCAGTCCTCGACCGTCATCGTGGACTACGACCTGCCGTTCGGCACCGCAGGGCTCGACTTCAACCAGGACCCGCTGCAGGGCTTCGCCGACGCCCTGTCCAAGCCCGACCGGCTGGACCCGGTTCTGCTCGACCGCATGACCGCGCGCTGCGGCGAGCGGCTGAGCCTGTTCGCCGCCCCCGCCTCGCTGGACGAGGACTACGAGCACAGCGCCGACACCTACGAGGAGGTGCTGAACAAGATCCGCGCCACCGCCCCCTATGTGGTGCTGGACCTGCCCCACCTGTGGTCGGGCTGGATGCGGCGCACGCTGCTGGCCGCCGACGACGTGGTGGTGGTGGCGACGCCGGACCTCGCCTCGCTCAGGAACGCCAAGAACCTGCTCGACCTGGTGAAGAAGGCCCGCCCCAACGACACGCCGCCCTTCCTGATCCTGAACCAGGT
>CAXUEN010000296.1:0-2872 GCA_964249945.1 uncultured Caulobacteraceae bacterium
GGCCAGGCCCGCCCCCGCAAGTGCGCCGAGCGCGCCGCCGATCACCGCCCCGCCGGCGACATTGCCGCCGGACCTGACGCAGTTGTCGGTCGCCCATTGCTCGGCCGCCTGAGCGTACTGCTGGTCGGCCTCGGCAGACGCCCCGGCGTCGGAGCCGCTCTGGTCGTATCCCGGGGGCGGGGACGTGGACGGCGCCCCGTCTGAGCCGGGGCCCTGCGGGTAGCCGCTGGCCGAAGACGGATAGCCCTGCTGACCATACGCCGGCTGGCCGTAGCCGCCCTGGCCGTAGCCGCCCTGGCCGTAGCCCTGCTGGCCGTAACCCTGCTGGCCGTAGCCGCCTCCGAACTGGCCGTAATCCTGCTGGCCGTAGCCGTCCTGCGATGGCGGCGCGTAGCCTGCCTGGGGGTCTTGCCCATAACCCTGCCCGCCGTAACCCGGCTGGCCGTAGCCCTGCGCGCTCGGATCCGAGGGCTGCCCGTAAGCGGGTTGTCCGTAGGCGGGCTGTCCGTAACCGGATTGATCGTAGCCGTAGGGCTGGCCGTAGCCCGGAGCGCCGCCGTCCTGGGCTGAAGCAAATGGAACAGCCAGAGGCGACACGCCCAGCCCCAAAGCCGCCAAGATCATGCTTGATCGGGCGAGTATCGCAGGTGAAGTCATCGGCGTATCCTTCGCCGCTCGCACGAGCGGCCGTCTGCCAGCACAGCAAATGAAGTCTGAACCCGTCCTGACCGTTCCGTTCATCCGCTGCGCCTGTCTGCGCCCGTCGAGGCGTACGGCTTTGCTGGCGCTGGCCTTCGGCGTCGCGGTCGGCGGCGCTGGCGACGGCCAGGCGAAGCCGCCGGCCCGCCCGACCAGAAGCGACACCCTGGACACCCGCACGCCGGTGGTCACCGTCACCGCCAGCCGCGTCGTGCCCCAGGTGCAGAGCACCTTCCCCGCTTCGGGCGCCAAGGTGGCGCCGGGCCTGCTGGTGCTGCGGGTGACCTACGACACGCGGATGCGGCCGGAGGGCTGGGCCTACGCCCAGGAGGCCGGCGCCGACTATCCCGACTGCGCCAAGGCCCCGCGCCTGCTGGACGACAAGCGCAGCTTCGTCCTGATCTGCCGAACCCTGCCGGGCCGGCGCTACGCCGTCTGGTTCAACCGGCCGCCGATGGACGACTTCTCCAGCTTCGGGCGCCGTCCCGCTCCCCCCTTCGAGCTGAAGTTCGCCACCACCGACGACGAGCCGGTGCGCACCCTGACGCAGGCGATGAAGGCCGACCCGGCCCTCTCCGCCCTGGGCAATCCCGTGGAGCCGGAGGGCCTGGCCACCTACGGCCAGGACGTACCCCCGGGCGCGCCTTGAACTCCGGATCGCCTCGGGGCGGCCCGGCCCAGGACGCGTCCAGCGCCGCCACGACTGGAAGGGAGCGGATCGTGGACGCCCGCGGCCACCGCTGCCCGACGCCGACCCTGCGACTTCGCCGGGCGCTGGAGACCGAACGGAGCGGCGCCGTTGTGGTCCTGCTGGCGGACGATCCCATGACCCGGATCGACGTGCCCCATTTCGCCGGCGGGGCGGGTCATGCCGTCCTGGACTGGCGTCAGGACGGCGCGGTCCTGCGCTTCAGGGTGCGGAAGGGCGCTTCGGCGGGCGACGCGGACCGTGATGGACGTCGGGGTTGAGGATCATCTCCATCTCGGCGGCCACCGCGCCGCCGAAGAAGACCGCGTTCACGTTCCAGGACAGCCAGACCAGGAACACCACCACCGCGCCGATGGAGCCGTAGGTGGCGCCGTAGTCAGCGATCTTTCCGACGTAGAAGGCGCAGAACCAGGAGGCCAGGATCGAGAGCGCCATCGCCACCACCCCGCCCGCGATCGAGGCGCGCCAGCTGACCTGATGGCTGGCCATGGCGTAGCGGTAGAGGAAGGCGAAGCCGGCCACCAGGCCGGTGGACTCCCAGGTCCACTCGTTGTTCAGCCAGGACTGGCCGAGCAGCTCCAGCTTCAGGGTCGAGCCCAGCACCCGCACCAGCAGGAAGGCGCTGGACGAGGCCGCCAGCAGGCCGAAGGCGCCCACCGCCACGATCAGCGCCAGCAGGTTGAACTGCACGAAGTTGCGCGGGCGCTCCTCCTCGTAGATAATGGAAAGCCCAGCGAGCAGCGCCTTGAAGCCCCTGTGCGCCGCATAGAGCCCGATGCTGAGCGCCACGATGCTCTGCAGCGAGATGGCGGTGCGCGGGGCCGCCGCCAGGTGGCTGAGTTCCGACTGCACCAGGGCCTGGGCCTGGAGCGGCATCAGGTTGACCAGGGCCGCGCCCAGCCCCTCCACCTGCGCGGTGGGCGCCAGCAGGCTGAAGAGGCTGACCAGGATGGTGAGGGCCGGGAAGGCGGCCAGCAGGGCGAAGAACGACACCCCGCCGGTGTAGAGCATGCAGTCCCGGCCCCAGATGCGCAGGAACGATCGCTGTACCAGCAGCATGGCTCCGTGCATGAAGGTGAGCGTCTCCTCCGGCGACGGCGCGCGCACGTGGGGCGCCGCAGCCCGGATCGCCGCCCGAGGGGCGAGGCTGTCGGCGCTGGAGGCGCGGCGGCTCTGAACGGGCTCGGTCGTCAAACGTCTGGGTCGCCTGAACGCGGGTGGAATGGGCCGATTTGCGCAGTGCTGGGCCGCTTCGCTATGATCCATAAACGAGTCAGGCGCTAGGTCGGCGCGAGGGTCGCGCAACGGCGCGCAACAAGAGGTGATCGGTGTCGCACGGCGTACGCGTCCTGGTCGTCGCCCGCGACGAGGCGGTCGCCGAGCCGCTGAGCCGCGGGCTGGACGCCCTGGGCTGGCGCACCGTCACCGCGCGCGGCGTCCACGCCGCCCAGATCGCCCTGGAGG
>CAXUEN010000296.1:2882-3709 GCA_964249945.1 uncultured Caulobacteraceae bacterium
AGCCGGCCGCCTGCGCGCCCAGCGGGCCCCGCGGCGCCTGCCTGTGGTCGGCGTGCGCAACGGGGAGGCGGCGCTCGGCGAGCACGGCTTCGACCTCACCCTGTCGGCCGCCTGCCATCCCTCCCAAATCGCGCTGAGGCTCGAGCAGCTGGTGCGGGCGATGGCGGCGGAGGAGGAGTTCGTCCTGCGCCAGCGCACCTTCGCCGAGCACGGCGGCGGGCTCTCCACGCCGGAGGCGGACGCCTCCCCCTTCCGCGTGCTGACGGTGGGCGAGCCGGCGCCCAACTTCCTGGCCCTATCCCACGCCCTGAAGGCGCATGGGGCGGAGGTCACCGCCGCCTTCACCGCCTACACGGCCTTCGACTACCTGCACGAGCGCGCCTTCGACGCGGTGGCGCTGTGGGCCGGGGGCGCCCAAGCGGAGGCGCTGTCGATCGCCTCGGGGATGCGGCGCAACACCCGCCTCTACCATATCCCGACCATGCTCTATCTCGGCTCCGGCGCCGATATCGGCCCGCACGAGGCCTTCGACCGCGGCGTCTCCGACCTCGCCACGGCCGATACCGCGCCGGAGGAGACCGCCCGCCTGATCGCCGCCCTGGCTCGAGGTTATCGCCGCGAACTCGCCATCCGCCGGGCGCTGGAGCAGGCCCGGGGCGAAGGCCTGACCGACCCCGGCACGGGCCTGTTCACCCCAGAACTGTTCGCCGCCCACCTGACGCGCCTGACCGAATCGGACCGCGCCCGTGGCCGGCCGCTGTCGCTGGCGGTGCTGCGCATCGCCGACCGACCCGAGACGCTCCGCGCCCGGGCGGGCGGCTGGGTGG
>CAXUEN010000297.1:0-3670 GCA_964249945.1 uncultured Caulobacteraceae bacterium
CTGAAAAACGGGATGAGGGTGATCGTGGCGCGCACCTCCGCCCTGCCGATCGTCACCGCCGAGCTAGTGGTGCGCAGCGGGTCGACCTCGGACCCGGCCGGCATGGCGGGGCTGCAGAGCCTGACGACATCATTGCTGACCCTGGGCGCGGGCTCCCGCACCGCACCCCAGATCGCCGCCGACATCGAGGCCTTGGGCGGCTCGCTGGAGAGCGCCGGCGGGACCGACGGCTCCCAGATCGTGCTGACCGTGCTGGCCGACCAGCTGGACGCCGCCATGCCCATCCTGGCCGACGTGGCGCGCCGGCCCACCTTCGCCGCCGCCGAGCTCGAGCGCCTGCGCCGCCAGCGACTGGACGAGCTGGCGGTGCAGATGGACGAGCCCGGGGCGCTGGCGCGGCTGGCGCTACGCTCCCTGGTGTTCGGCGGCTCCCCGTACGGCCACAGCCCTGTCGGCACGCCGGTCTCTCTGAAGCGGATCGACCGGGAGGCGGTGGTGCGCCAGTACGCGGCCACCTATCGCCCGGAGGACGCCGTCCTGATCCTGACCGGCGACATCACGCCCGAGCAGGGGTTCGCCCTGGCCGAGCGGACCTTCGGGGACTGGACCGCGCCGTTGACCCCGCGCCCGGCCCGGCCCGAACTCACCGCGCCGCCAAGACCGCGGGTCGTGGTGATCGACCTGCCGGGGACCGGCCAGGCGGCGGTGCTGGCCGGGGCCCCCTCGATCGCGCGGGCGGACCCGCACTTCTACGCCGCCGAGGTAGCGAACGCGGTGCTGGGCGGTGGCTTCTCAGCCCGGCTGAACGAGGAGCTGCGCATCAAGCGGGGGCTGAGCTATGGCGCAGGTTCCAACATCGATGAGTTCCGCGACACTGGCCTGTTCGTGGCCGCCGCCCAGACCAAGAACGTCTCGGCGCCCCAGGTCGCGCGCCTGACGCTGGACCAGATCGCCGGCCTCTCCGCCACCCCGATCCCGCCGGCCGAGCTGGAGGCCCGCGAGGCCGGGATCGTGGGTGAATTCGGCCGCAGCGTCGCCACCAGCTCAGGCCTCGCCGGCCAGATGGCGGCCAACTACGCCCTCTACGGGATAGACGCCGGCGAGATCGCCCGCTTCACGCCGCGCATCGATGCGATCACCGCAGCCGCCGCCCACCTTGCCGCCGCAGACGCCATCCGCGCGGACGCCGCCAGCCTGATCGTCGCCGGCGACGCCAAGCTGTTCCTGCCGGACCTCCGCAAGCTGTTCCCGGACGTAGAAGTGGTCGAGGCGGCCAGGCTCGACCTTGAGTCTCCCACGCTGGGCTCCCCATGAGGGGCTGCGCCTTGCCCGCAGGCCCGCAGACGGATTCGCTCTTCGGACAAGGACAGCCTGAGCTGGCGACGCCTCTCAATCCACCGCGTGCACCTCGCCCTTCGCCGGAGCGCCGCGCGGTGGTCGCATCAGGAGCACCAGGGGCATGACGATCAGGGCGATGTTCAGCATGAACCTGAAGCCGTCCACATAGCCCACCATAGACGCCTGGGCGGTCACCTGAGCGTCTATGAAGGCCATTCCCTTCTGGCTGGCCAGCGACCAGCCCCGAGGTGCGAACAGGGCCAGGTTGGGGTTGTCGGGGCGGATATGGCGGATCAGGTCGGCGTGGACGGTGGCGGTGTTCCGCACCAGGAGCGCCTCGAGCACGGAGATGCCCACGCTGCTGCCGATGTTGCGCACAAGGGTGAACAGCCCCGCGGCGTCGGTCCGCAGTCGCGGGTCCAGGGTCGCGAAAACGACCGTGGACAGGGGCACGAAGATGAGGCCGACGCCGACACCCTGGATGATGCCTGCGGTCACCACCAGCTCCGGCCCCATCTGAAGGGTGATGTGGGTCATCCGCCACAGGGAGAAGGCGGTGATCGTCAGGCCCGTCAGGATGATGATCCGCGTGTCGACCCGCCCGATCAGCCGGCCCACGATGAACATGGAGAACAGCGTGCCGAAGCCCCTGGGCGCCGTCACAAGCCCCGTCGTGACCACCGGATAGCCCATCAGGTTCTCCAGCATGGGCGGCAGCAGGGCGAGGGTGGCGAAGAGCAGGATGTTGATGAAGAAGCCGAAAAAGGTGCAGACAAGGAAGTTGCGGTCCTTGAGCACCTCGCGGTTGATGAAGGGCTGGGCGGCCGTCAGCGTCTGGACGCCCGCCCACCAGAAGCCGAGCCCCGCCAGGGCCAGTTCCACCCAGATTTCGGTGGAGCTGAACCAGTCTTTCTGCTCGCCCCGGTCCAGGAACAGCTGTAGCGCGCCGATGCCCAGGCTCAGGGCCAGGAAGCCGATAAAATCCAGCTTGCGCGGGGTGGGGTCGCGCTTCTCCCGCAGGAACAGCCAGAAGCCCGCAAGCGCCAGGACCCCGAACGGCAGGTTGATGTAGAAGACCCACCGCCAGCTATAGTTCTCCGTCAGCCAGCCGCCGAGCGCCGGCCCCATGATCGGTCCGAGCATGGCTCCCATGCCCCACACGGCCATGGCCCGCCCGTGGCGCGCCTTGGGATAGATGTCGAGCAGGATGGACTGCGACAGCGGCACTAGCGCCGCCCCGCACAACCCCTGCAACAGGCGGAAGGCCACGATCTCAGCCAGGCTGTTGGCGACGCCGCAGAGGGCGGAGGCGACCGTGAAGCCGGCGATCGAGGCCATGAAGACCAGCTTCATGCCGAAGCGCGAGGCCAGCCAGCCGGTCATCGGCGTCATGATGGCGGAGGCGACGATATAGGAGGTCAGCACCCAGGTGATCTGGTCCGCCGAGGCCGAGACACTGCCCTGAATGTGGGGCAAGGCCACGTTCGCGATGGTGGTATCCAGCGAGTTCATGACGGTGGCTGTCATCACCGACAGCACGATGAAGGGCCGCGCGCCGCCGACGCCGGCGGGATCGTCCTCGGTGACGGCGGGCTCTGGGCCAGCGGCTCTGTTCGGCATGGGGCGTCCCGCAGCGCCGGAGGCGGCGTCGTCGGCTGACCTGCCTCATAATCTTTGGACGATCCGTTCCAAAGAAGATTTCAGTCCGGCGGATACGAGGGCAGGATGGCTGGGGGACTAGGACTCGAACCTAGAATGACGGTACCAAAAACCGCAGTGTTACCATTACACCATCCCCCAAGGATGGCGCGGCGGATGCGCCAGCCGCGAAGGCGGTGGAGATAGCGTACGGCGTGGCGGCTTGCAACACGGCAGGGAGCGCCTCGCCGCCGTCCGGCGTCGCCGGGGCGATCGATGCGGCTGGCGGGCTTGGGGCGCGTCGGCTATTCACCGCCGGGTGGACGGCCGCAGCGGGGACCCAGCGTGACGATGATCTTCCCGCCGCGTCCGACCGTCAGTGCGCCGGTTGCCGGGACAGACGCCCGCTTTCCGATCGGGCGCATCTACTGTGTGGGTCGCAACTACGCCGCGCATGCGCGTGAGATGGGCGCCAACCCCGAGCGCGAGCCGCCCTTCTTCTTCGTCAAGGACGCGGACGCCTATGTTCCCTCGGGAACGACGGCGCCCTATCCGCCCGAGACCGCCAACTATCAGCACGAGGTCGAGCTGGTCGTCGCCATCGGAGCCGAAGGATTGCGCGTGGCGAAGAGCGAGGCGGCGTCCCTGGTGTTCGGCTATGCGGTAGGCCTGGACATGACGCGCCGCGACCTGC
>CAXUEN010000298.1:0-3634 GCA_964249945.1 uncultured Caulobacteraceae bacterium
GCGGGCGGGCGGCCGTGTGCAGTTCCAGCGGCACGCCCTCCCGCGACACGGCCGGGAAGCCCTGCAGGGCCGAGATCACGTCGTTGACGTGGAAGATGATCGGCGGCGGCGGCGGCAGGCTGAAGATGATGGCCAAGTTGATCGCCAGGGCGGCCAGCAGCGAGACCAGGACGAGCGTCAGAACCTGGACGAACAGGGAGGCGCGAAGCCGGGGCGCTTGCAAGCGGGATGCTCGCAGGCGGGGAGCCCGCAGCGCGGGCGGGCGCCAGCGCGACCACCGCCGAACAGAAGACGCCCCGGCCAGGATCATCTTCGGGCGATCTTGGCCATGAACATGTAGCCTTCGTTGCGGATGGTGCGGATCAGCTCCGACCCGCCGCCGTCGTCCAGCTTGCGGCGCAGGCGGCTGATCTGCACGTCGATGGCGCGGTCGTAGGCGTCACTGTCCGGTCCCCGGGCGAAGTCCAGCAGCTGGTCGCGGGTCAGCACCCGCTGGGGATGCTCCACGAAGGAGCGGAGGAGCGAGAACTCGCCCCCCGACAAATTGACGATCACCCCGTCCGGCGTGCGCAGCTCGCGCCGCACCATGTCGAGCCGCCACCCCTGGAACTCGCAGCGCGCCCCCATGTGGGCCGAGGGAGCCTGGCGCTCGCCGCGGCGGCGCAGCACCGCGCGCACCCGGGCCAGCAGCTCGCGCGGGTTGCAGGGCTTGGGCAAGTAGTCGTCGGCCCCCAGCTCCAGGCCCACGATGCGGTCGGTCTCCTCGCCCATGGCGCTGAGCATGATCACGCCGGGGCCGTCGGCGGAGGACAGGCGGCGGCAGATATGTAGGCCGTCCTCGCCGGGGAGCATGACGTCGAGCACCACTAGGTCAGGCTGCGACACGGCCAGCAGCTGGTTCAGCTCCACCGCATCGGCGGCGGTCTCGACCGCGAAGCCGTGGCGGCCGAGGAACTCGGACACCACGTCGCGGATGCCGGGATCGTCGTCCACCACGATGATGCGGCCGCAGGGCGGCGCGCCGTCGTCGACATCCTGCAAGGCCATGCTCATCAGGCCATTATGCCCGCGGATGGCGGCGGCGGCATGTCCGCATGGACACAACCGCCGGGCGCCCCGCCGGCTAGCGGTTCAGTGCGTCGCCATGGCCCGGTGCGAAGGCCTCGTTGGGCCCCGGCCCAGTGTCCAGGACGTCGATTCCCCGCGCCAGCTTGGAATGCCTGTAGCCGTACAGCGCGTAAATCAGCACGCCGATGATGCAGTAGGTCACCAGGATCAGCAGCGGCAGCGGCTGGCCGGTGAAGGCCTTCTGGACCATCGGCAGGATGTTGAAGAGCGCCAGCGAGAGGCAGGCGAAGATGCCGGCCACCGCCGTAGCGACGCCCCCCGGCACCTTGAAGGGCCGCTCCAGGTCCGGATAGCGTCGGCGCAGATAGATGACCGACAGGCAGACGATGCAGAACGCCAGGGCGGTCCCCAGCGAAACGAGGTCGCTCAGCAGGTCGATCGGCAGCAGGGCCGCGGCGATGGCGATGAAGAGCCCGAGCAGGATGGTGCCGATCCACGGCGTCCGGAACTTGGGATGGATGCGGGCGAAGAGTTGCGGCAGGAGCCCGTCGCGGGCCATGCTGTAAAAGATGCGCGTCTGGCCGTAGGAGAGGCCCAGCATCACCGAGGATAGGCCCATGACCGCCCCTATCTTGATCGCCAGTGACATGAAGTTCAGCTGGCCGCCCGGCGCGAAAGGATAGGGGACGTTGGCCCAGGTCGGGTTGATCCGGTCGATCGCGACCGCGATCGGATCGGGCGCCGCGAGCTCCTTGTAGGGCACCACCCCCGTCATCACCGCCGCCACCACCATGTAGATCAGCGTGCAGATGAACAAGGAGCCGAGGATGCCGATCGGCACGTCCCGCGAAGGCCGCTTCGCCTCGGCCGCCGCGGTCGAGACCGCCTCGAAGCCGACATAGGCGAAGAAGATGATGGCGCCCCCCCGCAGCACGCCGCTCCAGCCATAGGCCCCGAACTCACCGGTGGTGTTCTTGGGCAGGAAGGGGTGCCAGTTCGCCGGATGGATGAAGCTCACCGCCACCGTGACGAACAGGAAGAGCACCGCGCACTTCACCACCACGATGACGTTGTTCACCTTCGCCGATTCGCTGACGCCGATGACGAGCAGGCACGCCACCGCCGCGATGCCGACCGAGGCGACGAGGTTCAAGGTGCCGGTGAACTGGAAGGTCAGCCGCCCCAACGCATCGGGAAGCGCCTGCACCAGGGGCGTGGCGAAGACGGGCGCGGCGTGGCCGCCGAGCATCAGGTGGGGGAAGACGACGCCGAAGTCCTTGAGCAGCGAGACGACGTAGCCCGACCAGCCAACGGCGACGACCGCGGCGGCGACGCCGTACTCCAGCACCAGCAGCCAGCCCATCACCCAGGCGAACACCTCGCCCAGCGTGCCATAGGCGTAGGTATAGGCCGACCCCGACACCGGCATGGTCGACGACAGCTCCGCATAGCAGAGCCCCGCCAGGGCGCAGGCGACCCCCGCCACCACGAAGGAGAGCAGGATGGCCGGACCCGCATTGGCGGACGCCACCTGGCCGGTCAGCACGAAGATGCCCGCGCCGATGATGGTGCCGACCCCGAGGCTGACTAGGTTCAGCGCCCCCAGGGTCCGCTTCAGTTCGTGGTTGTTCGCCTCGGCCTGGATCTGGCCGATGGACTTCTTGAGCGTGAGCCGGTTGCCGCGGCCCGCTGTGATCGACGCCATATGCGGCAATGTCCCCGTACGGACGCTTCAAGGCGGCGTCGTATCGAAGTTGACGTTAGAGAGGCCTCATCCGCTGCGCAACGGGGCGTGGCGTTTGCACCCGCACCTGCCAAAGACCGCGTAACATGCTGCCGATCCATCAGGTCCTGCCCAAGCTTCAGGCGACGCTCGAAGGGCATCGGGCCGCCGTGCTGGTGGCGCCCCCCGGCGCCGGCAAGACCACTGGCGTCCCCCTGGCCCTGCTGGAGGCGACTTGGCGGGGCGACGGCCGCATCCTGGTGCTGGAGCCCCGTCGCTTGGCCGCCAGGGCCGCCGCCGCGCGGATGGCTTCGACCTTGGGCGAGTCAGTGGGGCGCACCGTCGGCTACCGGGTGCGGCTGGACGCCAGGGTGTCGGCCGCCACCCGTGTCGAGGTGGTCACCGAGGGCGTGTTCACCCGCATGATCCTGGATGATCCGGGCCTGGACGGCGTGGCCGCGGTCCTGTTCGACGAGTTCCACGAGCGCAGCCTGGACGCCGACCTCGGACTGGCGCTGGCCCGCGACGCCCAAGCCTTGCTCCGCGAGGACCTGCGCCTGCTGGTCATGTCGGCGACCCTGGATGGCGCGCGGGTGTCGGCCCTGCTCGGCGACGCTCCGGTGGTAGAGAGCCTCGGCCGCGCCTTCCCGGTCGAGACCCGCTATCTCGGCCGCGACCCGGCCGCGCGGCTGGAGCCCCAGGTAGCGCGCGCAGTGCTCACCGCGCTTGGCGAGGAGGCCGGCGGGGTGCTGGCCTTCCTGCCGGGCGCTGCGGAGATCCATCGGGCGGAAGTGGCGCTGGCCGAACGGCTGGGCGCGCGAGCGGGCGTGCACGTCCACCCCC
>CAXUEN010000299.1:0-3626 GCA_964249945.1 uncultured Caulobacteraceae bacterium
ACGATGGCCACCCGGCCGGTCAGATCGATCGCCATGGCTCTATTCCCCTTCGTCCTGCGTACGGCCGGCGGGCAGGCGCCGGGCCAGGAACTCCTGCGCCGCGCTGGCGACCAGACGGCCGTCGCGGGTAAAGATTGAGGCGTGCGAGAGGCCCCGGCCGTGCGCGGCCACCGGGCAGCGCTGCACCTGCAGCAGCCAGTCGTCGCCGGCGGCTTCCCGATGGAACCAGATCGCGTGGTTCAGGCTCGTGGCCTGCAGCGCGCCGCGGTCACCCAGCACGTTGTGGACCTGCAGTCCCACATGGACGAGGCCGAGATCGGAGGCGAAGGCGACCGCCGCCTGGTGCAGCGCCTCGCCGCCTCGGATCGGCTGGCGCGGTCGGAACCAGACGGCGCGCCGCCCCTCGATCCCGTGTTCCCGGGCGATCGGCATCTCCACCGCCCGCGCGTCCAGCATCACCTCGGCGAGGTAGCTTCGACGGGGCCGCCCCAGCGCCGCCGCCCGTTCATGGCGGACGCGTTGCTGGTCCTCCAGCGCTTCGGGCGGAGGCACGTCGGGCATGTCGGCCTGGTGCTCCGGCCCGTCGTCGCCTCCATGGTGAGAGGTGGTGGCGATCAGGAGGAGCCTGTCCTGCTGGCGCAGCTGCAACGACCGGGCGGCGTAGCGGCGGCCATCCCGGGTCCGCTCCACCGCCACGTCGAGAGGCGCGGCCTTGGATCCTGCGCCCACGAAATGGGCGTGCAGCGCATGGCAGCGGCCTGCCTCCGCGGCGCAGGCCGCCGTTAGCGCGTGGCCGAGCAGCAGGCCGCCGAACAGGCGCGCTTCGTCGGTCTGCGGCGGGCGAGGCGCGATCCAAACGCCTTCCGCCCCCGGCTCCAATGCGAACAGCTCCTCGAACGTCATGGGATGGCTGGCGGGGCGGTCAGAAGATCTCGAACAACCCGGCCCCGCCCATGCCGCCGCCCATGCACATGGTGACCACGCCGTACTTGGCCCGGCGGCGCTTGCCCTCGTGCAGGATGTGGCCGGTCATGCGCGCGCCCGACATGCCGTAGGGGTGGCCGATGGCGATGGCGCCCCCGGATACGTTCAGCCGCTCGTCGGGGAGGCCGAGCTTGTCGCGGCAGTAGAGGACCTGGCTGGCGAAGGCCTCGTTCAGCTCCCACAGGTCGATGTCGTCTATGGTCAGGCCATGCTTCTCCAGGAGCTTGGGAATGGCGAACACCGGGCCGATGCCCATCTCCTCCGGGCCGCAGCCGGTCACGGCCAGGCCGCGATAGGCGCCGAGCGGCTCCAGGCCGCGCCGCTCGGCCTCCCTGGCGTCCATGAGCACCAGCGCGGCGGCCCCATCGGAAAGCTGGGAGGCGTTGCCCGCGGTGATGAAGGCGCCCTCCTTCACCCGCTGGCCGTTCTTGAACACCGGCTTCAGCGAGGCCAGGTCCTCCAACCGGGTCTGCGGGCGGTTGCCCTCGTCGCGGTCGAGCGTGACGTAGCGCCGGCCGACCTCGCCGGTGGCCTTGTCGGTGACCGTCATGGTGGTGGACATGGGAACGATCTCGGCGGTGAGGCGGCCTGCGGCCTGGGCCTCGGCGGTCCGCTGCTGGGACTGCAGGGCGTAGGCGTCCTGCGCCTCTCGGCTCACCTTGTAGCGGTCCGCCACGATCTCGGCGGTCTCGATCATGGCCATGTAGAGGGCGGTATGCTCGGCCACGAGCTTGGGGTCTCCGGCACGGAAATGGTTCATGTGCTCGTTCTGGACCAGCGAAATGGACTCCACGCCGCCGCCGACGCCGATCGTCAGCTCGCCGTTCAGTATGCCCTTGGCGATGACGGAGACCGCCATCAGGCCGGAGCCGCACTGCCGGTCGAGGGTCATGCCGGGCACGCTGTCCGGCAGCCCGGCCCACAGCGCAGCCTGACGCGCGACGTTGAAGCCGGTGGAGCCCTGCTGCAGCGCGCAGCCCATGGCGACGTCCTCGATCTCGCCCGGCTCGACGCCCGCACGCCGCACCGCCTCGCCGATGACGTGGCCGGCGAGCGCCTGGCCCTGGGTGTCGTTGAAGGCGCCGCGATAGGCCTTGCCGATCGGCGTACGGGCGGTGGCGACGATGACGGCCTCGGCCATGTTACCTCCAGGCATGCGGACGCCTTGCGCGCCCATCATGTTTGAGAAATCCAGTACGGTCCAGGTATGAACCACGCGTGGCGGTCCTGGCAAGCCTGAAGGCGTTCGGCCTCTGCGGACGAGTTGATGTTGGCGGACCGTCTGGCGTGCGGAGCGCCTTGATGGCTGGCTGCAGCCCTTTCGATTGATTTTGACATTGACGGTGTGTGTGGCCGGGCCAAAATTGAGGCCGCCGGTAGGTGCGGCTCAGCGGCGCGGTTGAGAGGCGGAAGCGTTGATGGCGTCTAACGAGATCATGCGGACGCCCGTGCGCATCTGGAGCGAGGGCTCGCGATTGTCGGCGGAACTGTTCAAGCCAATCCATCCGCAGGCGCCGGCGCCCGCCATCCTGCTCTGCCATGGCTGGGGTGGGCTGAAGTCGCAGCTCGTCGGCTACGCTGAAGCCTTCGCCCATCGAGGTTACGTCTGCCTGACCTTCGATTATCGCGGCTGGGGCGAGTCTGACGGCAAGCTGATCCCGCTTCCCGACACGCCGAGGCTGACGCAGGCCGGCGAGGCGACGCTGAAGGTCCGCGTGCTGCGCGAGATCGTGGACCCCGTCGACCAGACCGCCGACGTGAAGACCTGCCTCGCCTACCTGCGCAGCGAAGAGGACGTGGACCCCGCGCGCATAGGCCTGTGGGGCTCCAGCTACGGAGCCGGCCACGTGGTCTTCACCGCCGGCCATGACGATGGGGTCGGGGCGGTAGTGGCGCAGATCGGCGGCTTCGGACTGCCGGCGCAGTTCCACGACTACGCCCGGGGCCGCCTGGCGGACCGGGCGCGGGGACGCATCGACCCGCCCGTGCCCCAGGGCGGGCTCGACAGTCCGCCGGGACTGAAGGGGTCGGCCGATGTCGCCCGCATGCTGGACCACGCGCCGCTTCTCGCCGCGGAGCGGGTGCGTGCGCCGACCCTGATTATGGACGCGGAGTTCGAGGAGCTGAACGACCGGCACGCCCACGGCGAAGCGGCCCACAGGATCATCCGCCGCAACGCGCCGAGCGAGTACCACACCTTCCCCGGCAAGCATTACGACGTCTACGACCGGTACTTCGAGCCCTCCATCGCCCTGGCGCTGGACTGGTTCGACAGATACCTCCCAACCGATCCCAGCACCTCGGGGCCGACCCGATGAAGACGCTCGGCGGCCAGGTCGCGGTGATCACCGGCGGCGCCAGCGGCATCGGCCTCGCCATGGCCGAGGTGTTCGGCGCTGCGGGCATGAGGCTGGTGCTGGGCGACGTGGAGGAGGCCGCGCTCGACCGGGCGGTCAGGACCCTGGCCGGGAAGGGTTACGAGACGCTCGGCGTCCGCTGCAACGTCGCCAGGTTCGACGAGGTCGAGGCGCTGGCCCGCGCCGCGCTGGAGCGGTTCGGGAAGGTCCACCTTCTCTGCAACAACGCAGGCGTCTCCATCACCGGGCCGATCTTCGAGATGAGCCTGGACGACTGGCGCTGGG
>CAXUEN010000300.1:0-3612 GCA_964249945.1 uncultured Caulobacteraceae bacterium
GGGCTCTGTCAGCTCAAACGGTACCATCGCGTAATCGGCTGGTAAGGGTCCCTCCCCTACCCGGTCCAGCATGGCTCGCAAGAAGACACCTACGCCGGCGTCGGACCTCTTCCGCTGGTTCGACAGCTCTCCGGAGGTGATCCGGCTGGTGGTCATGATGTACGTGAAGTACCCGCTGTCGCTGCGCGACGTCGAAGACCTCTTGCACGAGCGCGGGATCGACATCTGCCACGAGACGGTGCGGCTCTGGTGGCGGCGCTTTGGGCCCATCTTCGCAAACGAGATCCGCAAGAAGCGGGTCGAGGCGATGCGCCAGCACACCCACTGGAGGTGGCACCTCGACGAGGTCTACGTCCGGATCAATGGCGAGATGCGCTATCTCTGGCGGGCGGTGGACCACGAAGGCGAGGTGCTGGAGTCCTTTGTCACTAAGGAAAGGGACAAGGCGGCAGCGTTGAAGTTCATCAAGAAAGCCATGAAGCGCCATGGCCGCTCGAAGACGATCGTCACCGACAGGCTGCGCTCATACGGCGCCGCCCTGAAGGAGCTCGGTGGCAAGGCGCGCCAAGAGGTGGGTCGTCACCTCAACAACCGGGCTAAAAACTCACACCAGCCCTTCCGACGACGAGAACGGGCCATGCTCAGGTTCAGGAGGATGAAAACACTCCAGACCTTCGCCTCGGTGTAGGGCACAGCACAACCACTTCAATCAGGAGCGCCACCTCGTCAGCCGGCAGACCTACAAGGAGAGACGCTCGGCCGCACTGGCTGAGTGGCGCGCAGTCGCGGGATAAGTCCTGCTCGGGTTTGGGTGAGCTGCGCCCAACCGGAGACAAGTTGCCGTTGGACTGACAGCACCCTCCGGCGCTTCCGTCGACCCGCCGAGGCTCGCCGTCTGGCCGAAAGCGCCGATCTTCCCGGCTACGTCGACGGCGACCACGTCCGCACTCTGGGAGGCCAGGGTAGAGACGACGGGCCGCCCCAGGACCCCGGCGGCTCCGGTGACGATGATGGTGCGCGGCATGACGGTCTCCTCTCCCGCTTCGTAAACTCTAGAGCGCCTCGACGATGGTCACGTTGGCGACACCGCTGCTCTCGCAGATCGTCTGCAGGCTCCAGCGCTTGCCCGCCGCCCCCGACGGGTCCGCGCGGCCTCGACGATGTAGGCGTAGGCCATCTGCTTTTCCCAGCGCCGAAGGTGCCCTTTTCCCGCTCCAGCCTGAGCCCTGCGCCCATCCATCCAGCTCCCACGGCCGGCGGGGTCGCGCTCCCGAGCCCATCCATGACCGGATCGCCCCCGTCGGCCCAGCCGACCGAAGGCGTCGGACCGGCCGGGGTCTCCAGGATCGCACGAGCGATCGGCGTGCGGGTCTGGATAGGGCGGCCATATGCCGACTGGCGCTTCCGGCGGGGGGGCCACATCTGGTGAGCTCGATGTCAGGGTTTCGGACGGCCCCGGTGTCGGCTGGCGTGGAGAGGCGGTTCCGCCGGACCTTGGCGGCTCGGAGGTCTGCGATGAGCGAACATTTCAACGTGGTGATTGTAGGCGGAGGGCACGGGGGCGCCCAGACCGCCCTGGCGCTGCGGCAGAGAAAGTACGAGGGCTACATTGCCATCGTGGGCGAGGAGCCGGTAATCCCCTACGAGCGGCCGCAGCTCTCCAAGGAATACCTCTCCGGGGAGAAGACCCTGGATCGCATCCTGATCCGCTCCGAGGCGGGCTGGGCGGAGCGGCGGGTCGCGCTGAAGCTGGGCTCCAGGGTGGAGGCCGTCGATCCGGCGGCCCACGCGGTCAGGCTGGGGGACGGGGAGACCATCGGCTACGGAACGCTGGTGTGGGCGGCGGGCGGTGCGCCCCGGCGGCTCACCTGCTCGGGCCACCACCTCAAGGGCGTGCACGCGGTGCGCACCCTGGCCGACGTGGACGCGCTGCTGGGCGAGTTGCCGGACGTCCGGCAGGCGGTGGTGATCGGCGGCGGCTACATCGGGCTGGAAGCGGCCTCGGCGCTGGTCAAGTTCGGCAAGTCGGTCACCCTGCTGGAGGCGGCCGACCGCTTGCTGGCCCGGGTGGCCGGCGAGGAGCTTTCGCGCTTCTACGAGGCCGAGCACCGCGCCCACGGCGTGGATGTCCGCCTGGGCGTCACCGCCGCCTGCATCGAGGAGGAGGCCGGGCGCGCCTGCGGGGTAAGGCTGGAGGGCGGCGAGGTGGCGCCCGCCCAGATGGTCATCGTCGGCATCGGGATCGTTCCGTCGGTGGAGCCCCTGCTGGCGGCCGGGGCGGAAGGCGGCAACGGCGTGCAGGTGGACGCCCTCTGCCGCACCAGCCTGCCAGACGTCTATGCGGTGGGCGACTGCGCCGCCCACGCCAGCGCCTTTGCGGGCGGGGCGGTGGTGCGCATCGAGTCGGTGCAGAACGCCAACGACCAAGGCGTGACGGTGGCCAAGGCCCTCACGGGCCAGCCGGAGCCGTACCGGGCCGTGCCCTGGTTCTGGTCCAACCAGTACGACCTGCGGCTCCAGACCGTCGGCCTGTCCACCGGCTACGACGAAACCTTGGTTTGCGGCGACATTGCAAGCAAGAGCTTCTCGATCATCTATCTGAAGCAGGGCAAGGTGCTAGCGCTCGACTGCGTCAATGCGGCCCGGGACTTCGTCCAGGGAAAGCCCCTCATCGGCAAGCCGGCGCGCGACCGTGCGGCGTTCGCCGCCAGTGGCGAGCCCGTAAAGGCCCTGGCGCTCGTCTAGACTCCCTGAGTCGTCTGGCGGAATCTTGTTGATCAGAATGGATCAAGCGGCCGTTAAAGCTGACTGCTGGTCGATTGTGTCGAAAAAGGCCGCGGTTGCCGCGGGTGGCCTATGCTGATTCACTCCGGTCCTGGCGAGAAGGGCTGAGTCGATGATGGGTGAGCGCCAAGTCGAGCAGGCCTCGCTCTTCTACCAGTTCTCGCTAGAGCGGCACGTTCCCGCCGGCCACCTGCTTCGGGCCATTGACCGGTTTGTGGACCTGGAGGAGGTCCGGGCGCACGTCGCGCCGTTCTACAGTCCGATAGGGCGGCCCTCCATCGATCCTGAGCTTCTGATCCGCATGCTGCTGGTGGGCTACTGCTTCGGCATCCGCTCGGAGCGGCGGCTGTGTGAGGAGGTGCACCTCAACCTGGCCTATCGCTGGTTCTGCCGGCTGGGGCTGGACGGCGACGTGCCCGACCACTCCACCTTCTCCAAGGCCCGCCACGGGCGCTTCCGCGACAGCGACCTCTTGCGCGTGCTGTTTGAGGAGACCGTCTGGCGTTGCATCCGCGAGGGCCTGGTCGGCGGCGAGGGCTTCGCGGTGGACGCCAGCATGATCACCGCCGACGCGCACCGCCAGCGAGGCGTGGCCAGCGTGGCGGAGCTGGACCAGACCAAGGCGAGCCGGGCGGTGCAGGAGTACATGGCGGTGCTGGACGAGGCCGCGTTCGGCGCTACCAGCGAGACGCCGCCCAAGTACGTCTCGTCGGTCGATCCGGCGGCGCGTTGGACCGCGGCGGCGAGTGGACCGGCGGTCTACGCCTACTGCACTAGAGCAGATTCCGATCACCATGCATCGTAGCCGGCGGCGGTGAAGTAGTTGGC
>CAXUEN010000301.1:0-3612 GCA_964249945.1 uncultured Caulobacteraceae bacterium
CCGCCCCCCGGTGCGGACCGGCCGCGCCGCGCTGAGCTGACCGCCAGGCGCACGATCAGGACGCGCAGCCCGGGATGGTGGGCGTCGTGATAGGCCGAGTCCTGCGGCAGGGCCTCGGCCAGCCGCCGGTGCGCTTCGCCCAGGGCATGGTAGGGCAGCCCGGGGAGCAGGTGGTGCAGGGCGTGGTAGCGCAGGCCCACCGGCGCCCATAGCGCCGGCAGGAAGCTTGGCGGCGGCACGTTCACGCTGTCCAGGTACTGTTCGGTGACCCCGACCGGCTCGCCCTCGCTTTCCCACAGGTGGGCGGCGAGCGTCCTGGCCTGGTTCAGCACGGTGACGCAGGACACCACGCCGAGGAAGACCAGGAATGCGGACTGCGGGATCAGCCCCGTCGCCACCGAGGCGAGCAGGACCACGGCCCACAGGCTGGTCGCCGCTTCCCAGCGCAGCCACGACCGGCGGACGGCGCCCTGCGGCGCGGCGCGGCGAAAGGCGGGGTTGATGGAGAGCGCCGAGGCGCGCGCCACCACCTCCCGGCGGAGCGGGGGGATCACCGCCGACAGCGGCGCCAGCACGGCGAAGCGGAGCAGCAGCGCCGCCGGGGCCAGGGCCGAGGCGACGAAGAAGAGGGCCAGCGTCACGGGCTTCAGCCTCGACAGCGGCAGGTACTCCGGATCCTGATCGGTGCCGTAGCGGGTGCGGGCGTGGTGCAGGGCGTGGACGCCCTCGTACATGAAGGACGGCGCCATCAGCGGCGCGCCGATCAGCAGGTTCCAGCCGGTGCGAAAGCCCGGCACGGCGGACGGCTTCAGGTGGGTCAGCTCGTGGATGAAGCTCACCGCCCGGTAGAGGGCCAGCACGGCCACAAGGCCGGCCGCGAGCCTCAGCGCCGGCGGCCCCGGCAAGCAGGCCGGCAGGAGCGCGCCGTAGCCGACCCCGCAGGAGGCGATCAGGTCGGTCCAGTAGATCGCCGGCTTGGCGACGTTCAGGTCGCGGGTGAGGCGGGCGGCCACGCGGACGAGGTCGGCGTCCCGGGCCGGGCGGGCCGCGGCGGCCAGCGCTTCGCCCTGTGACGGATCGGGGGTCGTCAAGGCTTGGGTGCTGATCCGCACGGGCGTCGTCTCCAGGGCTCGGCGGTCGTGCGGCGACCGGATCAGGGGCAGACAGACAACTACGCGCCTGACGTCGTTGCAACTCCTCTCTCTCCGCAAAGGGGACAAGGGTCCGGGGCCGGCCTTGACGCGGAGGACGGCTTCGGACTTGCTGGGGCCATGACGGGGACGAGGCTGGGCGCAGGATGAGCGCGTTGAATACGTCGCCTGTCCCCGCCGCGATCGAGATCGAGCCGGTCGACACCCGCGGCAAGCTCGACCGCTTCATCCGGTTGCCGAACCGGCTGTACGCAGGCGATCCCCGCTATATCGCGCCGCTGCTGACCGAGCGGCGTCAGGCGCTGTCGCCGAAGTCGAACCCCTTCTTCGACCATGCGGAGGTCAGCCTGTGGCTGGCGCGGCGAGACGGGTGCGATGTCGGCCGGATCAGCGCCCAAATCGACCGGCTGGCGCCGCAGGATGCGGGCCCCCGCACCGGCCATTTCGGCCTGATCGCGGCGGAGGACGACCCGGAGGTCTTCGCCACCCTGTTCCGGACGGCGGAGGCGTGGCTGCGGGCGCGCGGGTGCGGGCGGGCGCTCGGGCCCATGAACCTGTCGGTGAACGAGGAGGTGGGGCTGCTGGTGGACGGCTTCGACACCCCGCCCATGGTGATGATGGGCCACGCCCCGGCCTATGCTGGGCGGCGGATCGAGGCGGAAGGCTACGCGAAGGCCAAGGACGTCCACGCTTGGCTGTGCCGCGCCGGCGAGGACGATCTGTCGCCGCGGGTGCTCCGCCGCATCCGGCGGGGAGCGCCGGAGGGGGTGCGTCTGCGGCCCCTGGACATGGCCCGCTACGACGCGGAGGTCACCACCATGACCGACATCCTGAACGACGCCTGGGCCGGCAACTGGGGGTTCACTCCCACCACCGAGGCCGAGACCCGGGCGCTCGCCAAGGCGATGCGGGCCGTGCTGGACCCCCGGCTGGTCTGGTTCGCCGAGATCGACGGCGAAGCGGCCGGGGTGATCGTCTACCTGCCCAACGTGAACGAGGCGATCGCCGACCTCAATGGCCGGCTGTTCCCGTTCGGCTGGGCCAAGCTGCTGTGGCGGCTGAAGGTGGCGCGGGTGAAGTCGCTCCGCGTGCCCCTGATGGGGGTTAAGCGCCGCTTCCACGGGACGCGGCGGGGCCAGCTGCTGCCCTTCCTCCTGATCGACGCCGGGTGCCGACCCGCGGTCGAACTCGGCTACCAGGATTTCGAGCTGTCCTGGGTGCTGGAGGACAACATGCCCATGCGCCGCATCAGCGAGTCGATCGGCGCCAAGGCCTACAAGACCTACCGTATCTACGAGAAGTTGCTGGTCTGAGAGAGCCGCCGCTCAGGGTTGCAGCCGGGTAGTGCTGGCGACCAGGCGGGCGGCCACGCGTGGGACCACGGCGATGCAGCCTGGCACCGGCGTAAGGTTCGACCCGAGCGGAGCGAGCTGCGATGCCAGCGTAGGATCACAGGAGGCGACGACCCGGCCGGGCGTCAGCGGCGCACCGGCGGGCCGCCGCACGACCTTCACCCCCCGCGCGGCCCACTCCACCGCGTAGAACTGCAGTTGGGGCGCGTAGGCGACGTCGCCCTGCACGTTCAGGACGCCGTCGTCGCGCACGTCCAGGCTCGACACGCCCCGCCGGTGCAGCGCGGCGAACACTTGGCCGTAGCGCCCCGAGGACCGATGATCGAACAGGCCCGGATAGACGTCGCGCACGATCGCGATGACCAGGACCAGCACCGCGGCCCACACGCCCAGCACCGCCCGCGCCCAGGTGGGGCTCGGCGCGTCGGGCCCAAGCCGCAGGTAGGTCCGCAGGCGCGTTCGCAGGCTCTCGAGCCCCAGGGCGCAGCCGATGGCCAGGAAGGGGTGGCAGGGGTCAGCGTACCAGCGGATCTTGGTCCGGCTGAGGGTCAGCGCGCCCATGATCCCCACCGTCATGCACAGCGAAAAGACCATGCCCGCCCGCCGCCGTCCATGCACGCAGCGCACCTCCGCCAGCAGGGGCAGGGCGAACACGCCGAGGGAGAAGCCGAAGGCGCCGAAGACCAGCAGCGGATAGTACCAGACCGGCTGGTCGTGCTTCTCGATTATGGTCGCGTAGCGACCGAGTTCATTGGCGGCGACGGCGCGGAGATAGCCGGGGCTCGCATGCTCGCGCCCCAGGTAGAAGGCGGCGACCAGCCCCGCCGCCAGAAGGCCGGCCACCGGGTAGGTCCAGGACCGCACCGGCCGTAGGACGCGCCGCTGCACCAGCAGATAAAGCAGCAGACCCGCGCCCGGCAGCGCGCCGGCGACGCCCTTGGTCAGCACCGCGCCCGCGACCAGCAGGCAGGCGAGCAGCACCTTCAACGGTTGCGGACACGCCCGGTGCAGGGTCAGGAAGAAGAGGCAGGCGTAGCTGGTGACGAAGACGCAGAGCAGCGCCTCGTAGTCCGCCGTCTGGCCGCTGTGGCGCCCGACGAAGCCGCGGG
>CAXUEN010000302.1:0-3610 GCA_964249945.1 uncultured Caulobacteraceae bacterium
GTCCCGGCCGAACTCGAACTGCGACCGGCCGAAGGCCATGGCGCTCCCGTCCAAGTCCTGCAGCCGCACCAGGGCCAGGCCCTCGATCTCCCAGACGCCGGCTCGCGCCGCCGCGGAGCCGGCCGCCACGGCCAGCCCGTCCGCGTCGGCGAGCTCGCGCAACGCCTCGGCCGCCTGGTCCCGGTTGATGAGGATGTAGGCCTCCAGCACCATGGCGTGGCAGCGGACGAGCCAGTCCGGGGCGTGGGCGGCGGCCGCGACGACCTGCGGCTCCACGGAGAGTTCGCCCTGGTCGTAGCGGCTGCGCAGCGCGTCGAGGTCGGCTATGCCCACATAGCGCCGGTCACGGGCCTTCAGCGCCTGGGACCGGAGCAGCCTGTTCCAGTCGCCGAACCGCTCGAAGTCGGACTGGTTCAGCAGCAGCCACTCCACGTGCTCGATCCGCTCGAGCCGGTCGGCGCGGTGGGACGAGACGGCCTCGCGCCCAAAGCGCTCCAGCCCCGCGAAGCTGGCCCGCAGCGCCTGCCGCTCCACCGTGCTCGCCACGGTCTCAGGCGTCCAGCGGCTGGCGGGCGGGCCCTGGGCATGGCTGGCCGAGGCCAGGAGCGAGGCCAGGCCGGCGAAGACCGCCCCCCAACGCTTGAGCAACATCCAACGCCCCCGTCGCCGCTCAGCCCAGCGAGGCGGTCACAAGATCAGCGTGAGGTTGAGAAGCGATTTACGATCATCGCGAAGATTTAGGAAAGGACCGGGCAGTCCCATCCTCGCCCTGCGGCGAAACGCGCCGGCGGCATCGCGATCGCGGCATTTCCGACGTCTGCGAACCCCGGCGCTCTACGGGCGTGGCGAGGCGCGGGATGGATGGCTAGATAAGCCCCAGCCATCCCCTGGCGGCCTTGGAGGTTTGCGACTTGCTGCGCCTGGACGTCCTCGCCGAGCAGCCCACCACGCTGGCCCCGTTCCCGCACCTCACCGCCCAGGGCCTGCTGGGCGATGCGGAGAAGGCCCAGCTCGCCCGCGACTTCCCCGACGAGGGCAAGACCGGCTTCTTCCCCGTGGAGCAGCTGAGCTACGGGCCGGCCTTCCGGCAGCTGCTGGACGAGCTGGATGCGCCCGAGTTCTCGCGCATCGTGGGCGGGAAGCTGGACCGCGACCTGGTCGACCGGCCGAAGATGATCGTGGTCCGCAAGTGGTCCGCCGCCAAGGACGGCCGCCCCCACACCGATGGCCGGGACAAGGTGGCCACGGCGCTGGTCTATCTGAACGACGACTGGGCGAGCGAGGGCGGCGCCCTGCGCTTCCTCGAGGGGCCCGACCTGGACGGCCCGGGCGCCGATCCGATCTTGGCGCGCTACGGCGGGTTCGCCGCCTTCGCCCGGGCGGACGACAGCTGGCACGGCCACAAGCCTTTCGTCGGCGAGCGGCGGGTGGTGCAGGTGTTCTGGCTGACGGACGCGGACGCCGCCGTGCGCAAGACCCGCCGCCACAAGCGCAGCAACTTCCTCAAGGCCCTGTTCGGATAAGGAGGCGGCCATGGCCACCCTGATCGACACCCGCCCCGAGTTCGCGCCCGCCGCGGTCCTGCGCCACCCCGAGAAGCGCAACCGGCCCGAGAGCGAGGTGGTGCGCAAGCCCGACTGGATCCGGGTGCGCGCGCCGGGCTCGGCCGGCTACACCGAGACGCGGAGCATCGTGAAGGCGCACGGCCTGACCACCGTGTGCGAGGAGGCGTCCTGCCCCAACATCGGTGAGTGCTGGTCGGTCCGCCACGCCACCATGATGATCATGGGCGACACCTGCACCCGCGCCTGCGCCTTCTGCAACGTGAAGACCGGTCTGCCCGAGGCGCTGGACCCCACCGAACCGCAGCGCGTGGCGGACGCGGTGGCCAAGATGGGCCTGAGGCACGTGGTCATCACCTCGGTGGACCGCGACGACCTGGACGACGGCGGCGCGGCCCACTTCGCCGAGGTGGTGCGGGCGATCCGGCGGGAGTCGCCCGCGACCACGGTGGAGATCCTCACCCCCGACTTCCTGAGGAAGCCCGTCTCGGCGGCCGAGACCATGATCGCGGCGGCCCCGGACGTGTTCAACCACAATTTGGAGACCGTGCCGCGTCTCTACCTGAAGGTCCGCCCGGGCGCCCGCTACTACCATTCGCTGCGCCTGCTGGAGCGGGTGAAGGAGCGCGACCCGGCCCAGTTCACCAAGTCCGGCGTCATGGTGGGGCTTGGCGAGACCAAGGAGGAGGTGATGCAGGTCATGGACGACATGCGCTCCGCCGGCGTCGACTTCATCACCATCGGCCAGTACCTGCAGCCGACCCGCCGGCACGCAGCCCTGGACCGCTACGTCTCGCCGGACGAGTTCAAAGCGCTGGAAGCGATCGCCTACGCCAAAGGCTTCTCCATGGTGTCGGCGAGCCCGCTGACGCGGTCCTCCCATCATGCGGGCGAGGACTTCGCGCGGCTGCGCGCGGCGCGTCAGGCGAGCCTTCGCGCATGAGCCCGGTTGCAGGCCGTCTTCTCTCCCCCTGCGAAGCGGGGGGAGGGGACCAGGCGAAGCCTGGTGAGGGGGGCTTCACCGTTTCTGGGCTATCGCAGCGGCGGCGACGCCCCCTCCGTCACGACGCTGACGCGTCGCGCCACCTCCCCCGCTGCGCAGGGGAGGAGATTACTCTCTGACCTCATGGCGACCTACCACGTCACGCGCCCGCTGCCCTACACGCCCGACCAGGTGTTCGAGCTGGTCGGCGACGTGCAGGCCTACCCTGAGTTCGTGCCCTGGATCACCGCTATGCAGGCGGGCGAACCCCGCCAGGAGGGCGAGGGCGTCAGCGTGGTGGACGCCACCGCCTCCGTCGGCTTCTCCTTCCTAAAGGAGGCTTTCTCCACCCAGGTGCGGCGCGATTCACCGCGACGGCTGATCACGGTCAGCCTGATTTCCGGCCCGTTCCGCAGGCTGGAGAACCGCTGGGCCTTCAACCCGCACCGGGCGGGGTGCGAGGTGGTGTTCGACATCGACTTCCAGTTCAAGGCGCGCATGCTCGACCTGCTGCTGAAAGCCAACTTCGGCTTTGCGGTGGACAAGCTGATCGCCTGCTTCGAAGACCGCGCCCGCCAGCTCTACGGCGAGGGCGCTGGCGTGACCGTTCCCGCTTGATCTTATCCGCTTTTCATCCGCTCATCCCGGCGAATGCCGGGACGAGCGGAGTAAGAGGGTTGGCCTAACCTGATCGGGTCTGGCCTAGCCGCCCCGACAGCAGTGCTAGCGCCGTCCTGACCGCCCCCAGCCGCACCGCGCTCCGCCCCAGGTCGCCATAACGCGCCTCGTGAGCCAGGGTCGCCCCGCCCGCCTTCGCGGTGGCGAACCAGACCAGTCCCACCGGCTTCTCCGCCGACCCGCCGCCCGGACCTGCGACACCTGTGATCGCCACGGTCAGCTCCGCCTCCGACCGAGCCAGCGCACCTTCCGCCATCGCCCGCGCCACCGGTTCCGACACCGCGCCGTGCCGCGCGATCAGGTCGGGCGGGACACCGACGGCGCCCGCCTTGGCGGCGTTGGAGTAGGTCACGAACCCCCGCTCCACCACGTCCGACGACCCCGCGAC
>CAXUEN010000303.1:0-3606 GCA_964249945.1 uncultured Caulobacteraceae bacterium
CCTTTCACAACGAGGTAGTCTCGGGCGATCGCATGGTCGAGATCGCCGAGGCGCTGGAGGCCCGGCCCAACCGCGCGCCCAATTTGCTGGAGCTGATCTATCTGTGCCTGTCCTTCGGCTTCGAGGGGCGGATGCGGCTGGACCGCCAGGGCGCCAGCCGCCTGTTCACCATGCGCGAGCGCATCTTCGGCGCCATCCGCAACCGCCGGGGCGCCTATGAGCGCGCCCTGTCGCCGCAGTGGCGCGGCGAGGACGCCGCCTACCAGCCCCTGGCCCGCCAGATCCCGCTCTGGGTCTACGGCGCCGCCTTCGCGGTGCTGGCGGTGCTGATCTACGCCGGCTTCCTGCTGGCGCTGTCGGGCGCCTCGGCGGGGGCGGTCCGGCCGCTGGCCGGGCTCTACGCCGCAGGGCCGGCCCGGCTGAACCGCACCGCGCCGCCGCCGCCCTCCGACACCCGCCTGTACCAGACCGTGATCGGCATCCTGAAGCCGGACATCGACGCCGGCCGGGTGGCGGTGACCGACAATCCCGACACGGTGGTGGTCCGGCTGAAGGACAAGGGGCTGTTCGCCTCGGGCTCCGCGGACCTCGACGCCGGCTATGACGAGACCTCGCACCGGGTGGCCCAGGCTATTCAGCTGACCTTTGGCGACGTGCCGGTCACCGGCCATACCGACAACCAGCCGGTCCGCTCGCTGCGCTTCGCCTCCAACCAGGCCCTGTCCGAGGCGCGCGCCCAGACCGTGGCGGACAAGCTGACCGGCGACGGCGTGCCGAAGGAGCGGCTGAAGCCCTCCGGCGTTGGGGAGACCCAGCCCGTGGCCGACGACGCCAGCGACGCCGGCCGCCGCCAGAACCGCCGGGTGGAGGTGGCCATCCCCAAGACCTATGCGCCGACTGCCGGCTCAGCGAGGATCATGTGAGCCTCGTCGCCTCCCTGCCGCGCTTCAGCGTCCCGCGCTGGGCCTTCGTGGTGCTGGGCGCCGCGCTCCTGGCGCTGCTAGTCTGGCTGGTGGGCCCGCTGGTGGCGGTCGCCGGCCATGCGCCCCTGGCCGGATGGCTGCCCCGGCTGGTCGTCGTCCTCCTGATCGCGCTGGGCGTCGGGGCCTACTATGGGGCGAAGCGCTGGCGCACCACCCGCGCCAACGGCGCCATGGTGGACGAGCTCGCGGCCGCCCGGACCGCGGTTCCGCCGGAAGACGACCTCTCCTCCGAAGACGTGAAGGCCATGGAGGCCCGGGCGGCCAAGGCGCTGGAGCTGATGCGCGGCGCCCGCGTGGGCCCGTCACGGGAGCTGGTCTACGAGCTGCCCTGGTACGTGATCATCGGGCCGCCCGGCGCCGGCAAGACCACCGCCCTGCACAACTGCGGCCTGCACTTCCCCGTCGCCCAGGCGGTGGGCGAAGCGCCGCTCCGCGGCATCGGCGGCACGCGCACCACCGACTGGTGGTTCACCGACCGCGCCGTGCTGATCGACACCGCCGGCCGCTACACCACCCAGGACAGCCACGCCCCCGCCGACGCCAAGGCCTGGAACGGCCTGCTGGACCTGCTGAAGCGCTACCGCCCGCGCCAGCCCCTGACCGGCGTCATCGTGGCCCTGCCGATCCCGGACCTGCTCGCCGCCGACGAGGGCGAGGTGCTGGCCCACGCCCAGGCGGTGCGCGCGCGCATCAACGAGAGCGGCCAGAAGTTCGGGGTGCGCACGGCCGTCTACCTGCTGCTGACCAAGGCCGACCTGCTGGCCGGCTTCACCGAGTTCTTCGACGACATGGACGCCCAGACCCGCGAGCAGGTCTGGGGCCACACCTTCGCGTTGCGCACCGACAAGGGCGCAGAGGCGGAAGCGCAGGGCGGGATCGCCGCCTTCGACGCCCTGGTGGAGCGGCTGAACGACCGCCTGCTCGCCCGCGTCCAGGCCGAACGCGACATCCAGCGCCGCGGCCTGATCTTCGGCTTCCCCCAGCAGGTGGCGGCGCTGCGCGGACCGCTGGAGCCGCTGCTGCAGATCATCGGCCGCGACACCCGCTTCGAGCCCGCGCCGCTGGTGCGCGGCTTCTATCTGACCAGCGGGACCCAGTACGGCCGCCCCATCGACCGGCTGCTGGCCTCGCTCTCGGCCAAGTTCGGCGTGACCGCCACCGCCACGGGCGGCGCTGCGGCCGGCAAGGGGCGCAGCTACTTCCTGCAAGACCTGCTGAACAAGGTCATGTTCCCCGAGGCCGCCCTGGCCGGGCGGGACCCGCTGACCGAGAGCCGCCGCCAGAGGCTGAAGCTGGCCATCGCCGGCGGCGGCGCGGCGCTGCTGCTGCTGCTCTCCATCGGCTGGCTGGTGGGCTATCTGTCCAACGCGCACCTAATCCACCTGCTGGGCGAGCGCTCCGCCAGGCTGGCGCAGGACGCCCGGGGCCTCGCCGACGGCGAGGTCAGCGACAGCGACGTCACCACCGTGTTGCCGGTGCTGGACGAGGCGCGGGCCCTGCCCTTCGCCTCCACCGCGCCCAAGCCCCTGCGCTCCGCCGGCTTCAGCTTCGGCCTGGGCCAGGACCGGTCGCTCCGGCCCCAGGTCGACGGCGCCTACCGCAACCTGCTGAACCGCACGATGCTGCCGCGCCTGGTGCTGGACGTGGAGGACCGGCTGCGCGCCCTGGGCGGCGCGCCGGCCGGCGGGGCCGACACCCGCAGCCAGGTCTACGGCCTGCTGCGCATCTACCTGATGCTGGGCCGCGCGCCCGGCGCGCCGCTGGAGCGCGGCCAGATCGAGGCCTGGTTCGCCAACAGCTGGTCGGAGCGCTTTCCCGGCCAGGAGGACGATCCGCTGCGTAGCGACCTCGCCGCGCACCTGGCCAGCCTGCTCTCCGGGCCCCTGGCCCCGCCGGGCCTCGATGGCGAGCTGATCGCCGCCGCCCGGGCCCAGGTGGCGGGGCTGAGCGAGGGCGAGCGCGTCTACAGCCGCCTGCTGAGCGATCCGGCCCTGACCGGCCTGCCCGCCTACACCCTGATGGAGGCGCCGGGCGTGGGCTCCTCCGGCCTGTTCCAGCTGAAGTCGGGCAAGCCGCTCGCCAGCGGCGTACCGGGCATGTTCCGCCGCTCCGCCTTCTTCGGCCAGGTGATGGAAGCCATCGGCAAGGCCGCCACGGAGTCCGCCAACGAGGGCTGGGTAATGGGCGAGCCGGCCCAGGGCACGCCGCTGAGCGAGGCGGGGCGCATCAAGGACGGCGTGCTGGTGGCCTATCTCGCCGACTTCACCCGGCGCTGGGACGACTTCATCGCCGACATCGGCGTGAGCGGGCGCTATCCGCCCGACGAGCGCATCCGCCGCGCCCTGCAGCCGCCGTCGCCCTTGAAGCAGCTGATCGAGTCGCTGGCCACCGAGACCAACCTCACCCCCCCGGGCCTGCCCGGTCAGCGGGGCGGGGGCGGCATGGCCGGCGCGGTGCTGCGCACCTCCTCGCTGTTCTCGCGCCGCATCTACAGCGGCATGAACCGGGCCAGCCAGGTGGAGCAGATCAATTCCGGCCAGCCGCCCCCCCCGCCCCGCCCCCGGGGGGGCTCGCGGCCGGCGGCACGACGCCGCTCAAGACGTGCACCTCGGTCATCGGCAAG
>CAXUEN010000304.1:0-3596 GCA_964249945.1 uncultured Caulobacteraceae bacterium
ATCTTCGCCGACGAACCGGTGCAGACGGGGAACACCGACGTGTTCCAGGTCTATGCCGGCTACTCCGCCCAGGAGAGCGACGCGCTGGGCCGCAGCGCGCTGGACCTCACCGCCCATATCAGCCCCGGCGGCGTAGGCGCCAGCAACACCGACGCCGCCTTCGCCCTCGCCTCGCAGGGCCGCTCCCGCAGCGCGGAGTACGCCTACGTCTCGGGCGATCTCAGCCGCTACACCGCCCTGCCCAGGGCGTTCGGTTACAGCGCCAGCCTGATCGGCCAGTACGCTCCCAACCCGCTGCCGCTCACCGAACAGATCGGACTCGGCGGCCCGTCGCTGGTGCGCGGCTACACCCTGGACGACGGGGTGTTCGACTCAGGCCTGGTGGCGCGCAACGAGCTGCGCACGCCCACCCTCGCCGTGCTGGCCAACCTGCGCAAGGGTCTGGTCGATCAGCTCTCGCCCTTCGCCTTCGTGGACGCGGGCTACGGCAAGAACGAGTACACCCACGCCGACTCCACCCCCATCGGAGCGGGCCTCGGGGCCGACTACCAGCTCGGCCAGCACCTCAGCGCCGACCTAACCACCGCCTGGGCGCTCAAGCACGAGGGCCTGACCCGATCGGGACAGTTCAGGCTGGAGAGCCGGGTGGCGCTCAGCTTCTGATCCACGCCCCGACCCATCCGATGTTGTAACGCGGCCCCGGGTTCGCTGGCTTGCTGCGCGCGCGATGTCGGACAAGCGTAAGACTTCCTTGGCCCCTGGGCCTTAGGCCTCGCGAGCGTCCTTCAGGCGCGGAGACGGCGCAAACTTGAAACGGCTGATCCTGATCGGGGCGCGCGTGGCGCTGGCGGTGAGTGCGCTGCTCACCGCATGGGGCGCGTTCGCCCCGGCGCGGGCGCCCCGCCCGCACCTGTTCCCCTGGGACAAGGCCGAGCATTTCAGCGCCTTCTTCGCGCTCACCGCCTGCGCGCTGGCGGCCTTCCCTAAGGTCAGGATCGTCTGGATCGCCCTGGCGCTCAGCGCGTGCGGGGCCCTGGTGGAGCTGATCCAGGGGCTGCCCTTCGTGCATCGCGACATGGACGTGCACGACTGGGTGGCCGACACCATCGCCATCCTGGCGGTGGTGGGCGTGGTGATCGTCGCCCGGATCCGCCGCAGCCTGGCCTAGACGGCTCCGGTCCGGCTGGCGCGCAAGAGAGCCGCCCGTTCTGGGACGTCCAGCGGGCGCCAGCGGCCTTCGGGCAGACCGCCCAGCTTCAGCGGGCCGATACGCACCCGCAGCAGGTCGACCACCTCCAGCCCCACTGCCTCGCACATGCGCCGGATCTGGCGGTTGCGGCCCTCCCGCAGGGTGACGTCGAGCGTCTGGTCCGCGACGAGGCTCACTTGGGCGGGCTTCAGCACGCGCCCGTCCAGCCGCAGGCCGTGACGGAGCTGGCCGATCCTGCCCGGGCTCAGCGCGCCCGCCACCCTCACCACGTACTGCTTGTCCAGGCCGGAGTCCGGGCCGATCACCGCCTTGGCCAGCACCCCGTCCTGGGACAGCAGCAGCAGGCCACGGGAGTCCATGTCCAGCCGGCCCAGCGGCGCGAGCCGCTCGGTGGGGGAGATGGCCGCGCCGTCGGCGCCCCACAGGTTCTGGCGGCTGAGCAGGCGCGCGGCGGGGACCTGGCGGCCTTCGGGTTGGGCGGAGACGACGCCGACGGGCTTGTTCACCAGCACGCTGATCGGCGCGGCGTCCGGACCGGAGGCGGCGTCCTCCAGCGACAGGGTCTGGCCGGGGGCGATCTTGCGGCCTGGATCGTCCACGCGCGCGCCGTCGATGCGGACGCGGCCCGCGGCGATCAGGGCCTCGGCCTCGCGCCTCGAGCACACGCCCGCCTGGGCCAGCCAGCGGTTGACGCGCTGGGGCGCGGCCTCCGCATAGACCCGCGTCCAGGCTATGGCCGGCCCCGGCCGGTCACGACCTCTCCCAGGCCAGGCGCATCAGGCTCAACAGGCGCTCGTCGAGGGCGTCGGGGGTCGCGAGGTCCAGGGCCGCGGTCAGCCTTTCGGACCAGCCTTCGTGGCTGGCCGGCTCCAGGCGGGCATCCTCTTGAGCTGGGACGGCCAGGCCCAGGCGCGCCCGCCCGGACATCAGGGGGCGTACGGCGGCGAACTGGTAGCGGCGCGAGAAGGGCGTGTAGCCCTTGCGCCGTCCGGTCACCACGCCCTCCAGTCCGGCGGCTGCGGCCGCCACAGCCTCGAACACCGCGCGCGCCGAGGCGTCGGCCCAGAGGGGATCCGCGTCCCCCTGGGCCGGGGCGGCCGGTTCGGGAAAGGCTTGGGCGAGCACGGTCGAGGCGCGGTTCTGCCCCAGCCCGTGGACCGTCTTCATCCAGGTCAGCCGGGCGCGGGGCCTGGCTTCGGGGCAGGTGCGAGCGATCTCCACCCAGGCCTCCAGGGTGCGGCCGGTGTCGCGCTCCAGACCTTGGCGGACGGAGGCGAACCACTTGCGCTGCTGTTCGGTGAGGCCGGCGGGGTCCCACTGCGCCATGTCGCGCTCCTGCGTTCGCCTGCTGACGGCCCACAGCCTAGACGGGCGACACCACGACCGCCAAGGTCCATCCTAGCCAAGCGTGCCCGAGGGAGAGCTGTAGATGAGCCTGGACGGCGAGTACGACCCCGACAACCTGTTCGCCCGCATCCTGAAGGGCGAACTGCCCTGCGCCAAGGTCTATGAGGACGCCGACGTGTTCGCCTTCATGGACATCTTCCCCCAGTCCCGGGGCCACCTGCTGGTGGTGAGCAAGACCTCTCGGGCCCGCAACCTGCTGGACGTGGAGCCGGCGGCGCTGGAGACGCTGATCCTGGCGGTGCAGCGGCTGGCGCGGGCGGCGCGGGCGGCGCTGCAGCCGGACGGGCTGGCGGTGACCCAGCTGAGCGGGGCGCCGGCGGGCCAGACCGTGTTCCACCTGCATTTCCACGTCATCCCGCGCTACGCGCACGAGCCGCTGCGCGGCCACGCCGAGGGCGGCCCGGCGAACGCGGACGAGCTGGCCGCCCTGGCCACGACGATCGCCGCCGAGATCAGCTGAACGCCCGGGTCCTCAGCGGAGCCGGTCCTCCAGGACGCCGGCCATGGCGACGAACACCTCGCTCCACACGCCCCGCGTCCGCTGGCGGAACAGGCGAACGCTCGGGTACCACGGGCTGTCGGCGCGGTCTTGCAGCCAGCGCCAGTCGGGAACGGTGCTCACCGCCACCCATGTGGGCAGGCCCATGGCGCCGGCCAGGTGGACGGCCGCCGTATCGCAGCTCACCAGCAGGTGCAGATTGGCGAGCACTGCGGCTGTCTCGGCGAAGTCGCCGTCCAGATAGGCGGGGCCGAGGTCGGCCACCTCGAACAGCGCGGACCCCAGCTGCTCCAGCCCGTCGCCCTTCTGCAGGCTGACCAGGGTCACGCCCGCCCCGGCCAGGGGCGCGAAGGCGTCGAGGGAGATGGAGCGGCCCTGCTCGACCTCGGAAGTGACGTTCCCGCTCCATACCAGACCGATGCGCAGGGACGACGCAGGGGCGAGGGGGGCGAGCCGCGCGCGCCAGGCCGCCGCCAGGGC
>CAXUEN010000305.1:0-3593 GCA_964249945.1 uncultured Caulobacteraceae bacterium
ACCCCGACCCTCCCCTCGAGGAGGAGGGAGGTCTGCAGGTCAGCTTGAGACCTCACTCAGGCCGCCAAGCGCTGGACCAGGGCTGCGCGGGCCGCGGAGCAGGCCGACTGAAGGGCGGTGAAGGCGCCGTCGGCCGCTGCGCCCGCCTTCTGCGCCGTTTCCACCGCCTGGCAAGCCCGAGCCGCCTCCACATAGCCGAGGGCGCCGGCGGCGCCTCTTAGGCTATGCGCCAGTCGCGACAGGGCGGCGGGATCGGCGTCCACCGGCGTGGAAAGGATCTGGACCATCTGGGCGTCGAGGCTGGCGAGCAGACCACGGATGGGCCCCGGTCCGATCTGGGCGGTCAGGTCGTCCAGCACGGGGTTGGGCGCCAGGCTGGCCGACGCCGCGGCCGAGCCGTTGGCCCACTTCAGCACCATGGACTGCAGGTCCTCGGTGACGAAGGGCTTGGCCACGTGGTCGTTCATGCCCGCCCGGCGGCAGCGCTCGATCTGCTCGGGCAGGACATTGGCGGTCAGCGCCACGATGGGCGTGCGGGACGCCGCCCCGCCCAGCCGACGGATCATCCGCGTCGCCTCCAGCCCGTCCAGCACGGGCATCTGCATGTCCATCAGGATCAGGTTGAAGCCGTCAGAGGCCGCGGCGTCCAGGGCATGCTCGCCGTCGCCGACCACCACCACCTCGCAGCCGAGCGGGGCCAGCATCAGGCGCACCAGCTCCTGGTTCACCGGCACATCCTCGGCCACCAGCACCCGCACCGCCGGCAGCGGTCTGGCCCCTTGGGCGGGCGTTGTGGCGGCCGGCGGAAGCTCCGTCTCCGGCAGCGCCTCGGCGGCGGGAAGGTTGACGCGCACCTCGAAGGTGGAGCCGTGCCCGAGCTCGCTCCACACCTCGATGGTCCCATCCATCGCCTCCACAAGCCGCTTGGAGATGGCTAGGCCCAGCCCCGTGCCGCCGAACCGGCGCGAGATGGAGCCGTCCGCTTGGTTGAAGCGGTGGAACAGGCCTTCGAGCTGGTCGTTAGCTATACCAATGCCGGTGTCGGAGACCTGGAACACCAGCTGCACCCGCCCATCGCGCCGCCGCGTCTGCAGCGCCAGCCTCACCTCGCCGCCTGCGGTGAACTTGACCGCGTTGGTTAGCAGGTTCATCAGCACTTGGCGCAGCCGGTCCACGTCGCCCAGCGCCAGCACCTGGCGGTCCAGCGGATAGTCGACCACCAGCGACAGATGCTTGTCGATGGCCTGGGGATGGGCCAGCGCCACCAGGTTCTCCATCAGCCGCACGGGCGAGAAGGGCCGCGGCGACAGCTCCACGCCCCGGCTCTCGATGCGGGAGAAGTCCAGCACGTCGTTGACCACGGTGAGCAGGCCGCGGCCCGCCTCCTCGATGCGCATCAGCTGGTGGCGGTGCTTGGAGGCCAGGTCGTCGTCGCGCACCAGCACGTGGGTGAAGCCGATGATGCTGTTCAGCGGTGTCCGCAGTTCGTGGCTCATATTGGCCAGGAAGTCGGACTTGGCCTTGGAGGCGGCGTTGGCGGCTTCCACCAGGGCGGTCTGTTCGGTGACGTCCTGGAACACGCCGAATAGCGAGACGGCCTCCCCCGCCTCGTCCAGCTCGCACATGGCGCGGGCGGCGACCCGGCGCCACGCCCCGTCGGCCCGGCGCAGCCGCAACTCGAAGCTGAAGCCGCTCTTGGTGGCGAAGGCCTGCTCAATGGCGGCCGCCACCTTTGCCTGGTCGTCGGGGTGGTAGAAGCTGACCCCGGCCTGGAGGTTGGGGTTGTAGCTCGCCCGCTCCAGGCGGTGGATCCTGTAGACCTCGTCGGACCAAGTGATGCGGGAGTCGCGCCGGCGGATGCTCCAGTGGCCGACCCCGGCCATGGACTCCGCCAGGGACAGCAGGCGCTGGGCCTCCACCACCTTCTTGGCGGCGCGACGCAGCTCCAGCTCGTCCACCACCAGTTCGGCCAGCACCTGCAGCCGGCGCCGGTCGCGCGCGCTGACGTGGCTGCGCGGCCGGGTGTCGAACACGCAGAGCGCGCCGAGCGCATGGCCGTTACGGCTCACCAACGGCGCGCCCAGATAGAACCGTAGGCCCCCGGCCGTCGCCACGAAGGGGTTGTCGCGAAAGGCGGGGTCGAGCCGGGCGTCGCCCACGAGCAGGGTCTCGCCCGCCGCCACCTGAACGGCGGTGTTGCAGAAGGCGTTTGCGCGCGGGATCTCCAGCGGACCGTCGCCCAGGCGGGACTTCATCCACGCCCGCTCCGCATCGATCAGGCTGATGCCGGCGGTCGGCGTGTCGAACAGCTCGGCCGCCAGGGCCGTGATCTTGTCCAGGGTCGGGTCCGTCGGAGTGTCGAGCACATCGTAGGCGTGCAGGGCGGCCAGGCGGGCCTGTTCGGTGTCCATGGATGACGAGGTCCGCTCAGCTCTTGGCGCGACCGGAGGTCGTCGTGCGGCTCCAGCCATCGGCGGGCGAGCGGGTCACCGTGTGATAGTCGTCCAGCCACACCGTGTCGGCGTCCACCAGGATGCGGCGCACCTTGGCGGTGAGGTCCTGGGCGCGGAACGGCTTCAGCAGGTAGCCCGCCGCGCCGAGCTCGCGGGCCTTGGCCACATAGTGGCTGTCATCCTCCGCGGTGAGCACCAGCACCGGCATGCCGGCGCAGACCTTCTGCTCGCGCACGATGCGCAGCACCTCCAGCCCGTCCAGGCCGGGCATCTGCAGGTCGAGCAGCAGCAGGTCAGGGGGGTTCCGCTGCAGCGCCACCAGGGCCTCGCCCCCGGTGGCCAGCACCTCCACGTCGTAGCCGGCCTGCCCCAGCACCGCGGCGATCAGCTGGGTGACCACGGGGTTATCGTCCACCGCCACGATGCGATAGCTCATGGCCTCGCGCTCCAAACGCCTGGACGCAGCTCCGGACGTACCCCTTCGTAAGCGCTTAAGGTTAACGCCGAGCTTAAGCGTGACGGCGTTGCAGGGCGTGGGCCTCCGGGCTAAGCGCAGGCATGAGCGTACGCCTTGATCCCGTCGAGCTGGCCCGGGACCTGATCCGCCGCCCCTCGGTGACCCCCGCCGACGCCGGCGCCATGGACGTGCTGCAGGGCGTGCTCGAGGGCCTGGGCTTCGCCTGCCGCAGGCTGAAGTTCGGCGAGATCGAGAACGTCTACGCCCGCTTCGGGACCACCGGTCCAAACTTCTGTTTTGGCGGCCATACCGACGTGGTGCCCATTGGCGATGCGGCGGCTTGGAGCGAGGGTCCGTTCGCCGCCGACGTGGTCGACGGCGTGCTCTATGGTCGGGGGACGGTGGACATGAAGGGCGCGGTGGCCGCCTTCGTGGCCGCAGCCTCCAACCTGCTGGCCGAGGGGCCGGTCCGGGGCTCCATCTCGCTGCTGGTCACCGGCGACGAGGAGGGACCGGGCCACGACGGCGCCCGACGCATCGTGGACCTGCTGACCGCCGAGGGCGAGCGGGTGGACCACTGCCTGGTGGGCGAGCCCACCTCCTCCCGTGATCTCGGCGACATGATCAAGGTCGGGCGGCGCGGCAGCCTGAACGCGGTGGTGACGGTGGATGGCGTGCAGGGG
>CAXUEN010000306.1:0-3588 GCA_964249945.1 uncultured Caulobacteraceae bacterium
GACATCGCGCTGTTCCGCCCGGTGTTCGCCGAGGGCGGCGCGTCCGGCTCCGCCCCGCCCCCCGCGGGCGCCCATAGCGCCGCCATATCGCGCTGCGACTTCGCCTCCCCCGCCCTCGACCCCCTATGGGACCGGTGCGGCAGGCGGCGCGCCGAGCGGCGGGCGCTGGGCGGTGCAGGGCGAGGACGAGGGCCAGGACGGGGTGCGCAAGTTCCTGCGCGCCACGGTCGGCTGCTCACACGCCGACTACGTGGCGCTGAACGAGCAGGAGCGCAGCGCCTGCGACCGCCGCATCGGGCAGGAGGCCCGCAGCATCGGCATCCCGGCCGACCGGATCGCCAGCTTCATCGCGGCGGCGGAGGCGCAGGAGCGCCGGCGTGCGGACCGGACGGGGCCGATGAAAGACCTGTTCGTGCCGTGTACGGGGCCGGGTGCGAACCTGGACCGCGGCTGCATCAACATGACGAGCAAGCATCCGGAGGACGAGCCGTAATGATCCCAGCGGTCACTGACGCTGAGCTTACCTTCGACCCGCGAAGATGCTCCCCCGTCGGGGGAGCTGTCGGCGAAGCCGGCTGAGGGGGCCAGCCACGCCTGAAGCCACAGCGCAGCCCCCTCCACCACACTGCGTGTAGTCCCCCTCCCCCAATGGGGGGAGGATCAAGGGAGTCGGCGCCCAGTCCAGGTAAAGACACGGCCCGGGAGATCGATCCCCCGGGCCGCAGCATTCAACCGTGACGGCCGCGAATCACTCCGCCGGGACGGCCTCGTCGCTCGGCGAGAACTCCAGTTCGGCGGGGAAGGCCTCCAGAGCCTCCTCGCGCTGGGCGGTGAGCTGCTCGTCGCGCTGGGCGGCGATGCGTTGCAGGCCTCGGAGGTAGGAGCCCGTGCCGGCCGGGATAAGCCGGCCGACGATGACGTTCTCCTTCAGGCCCTCCAGCGTATCCACCTTGCCGTTGACCGAGGCGTCGGTGAGCACGCGGGTGGTCTCCTGGAAGGAGGCCGCCGAGATGAAGGACTTGGTCTGCAGCGAGGCCTTGGTGATGCCGAGCAGGACCGGCTGGGTGATGGCCGGACGGCCCCCACGCTTCTCGGCCTTGGCGTTCTCGACGTCGACCTCGGTCTTGTCCAGGTGGTCGGACTTGATCAGGCCGGTGTCGCCGGGCTCCATGATCTCCACCTTCTGCAGCATCTGGCGCACGATCACTTCGATATGCTTGTCGTTGATCGGCACGCCCTGCAGGCGGTAGACCTCCTGGATCTCGTTGACCAGGTATTCGGCCAGGGCCTCGATGCCCAGGATGCGCAGGATGTCGTGCGGATCCGGGTTGCCGTCGATGATGTATTCGCCACGAGTGACGAAGTCGCCATCGTGCACCGAGATGTGCTTGCCCTTGGGGATCAGGAACTCGACCGTCTCACCGTCTTCCGGGGTGATCTTGATGCGGCGCTTGTTCTTGTAGTCCTTGCCGAACTCCACCTTGCCGCTCATCTCGGCGATTATGGCGCAGTCCTTCGGACGGCGGGCCTCGAACAGCTCCGCCACCCGCGGCAGGCCGCCGGTGATGTCGCGGGTCTTGGCCGATTCGGTGGGCAGGCGGGCCATGACGTCGCCAGGCTTCACCTCGTCGCCGTCGCCAACGGAGAGCACCGCCCCTGCGGGCAGCAGGTAGCGGGCGTCGCCGCCGTTGGCCAGCTTCACATAGGCGCCGTCTGCGTCCACCACGCTCATGGCCGGACGGAGGTCCGAGCCCCGCGGGCTCGCCCGCCAGTCGGCCACCACGCGGTTGGCGATGCCGGTCGCCTCGTCCGTCTCCTCGCGGATGGAGAAGCCGTCCACCAGGTCTTCGGTGCGCACCTTGCCGCCCACCTCGGTGATGATCGGGGTGGTGTAGGGGTCCCAGTCCGCCAAGCGCTGGCCGCGCTTGACCGTGTCGCCCTCGGCCACCTTCAGGCGTGCGCCGTAGGGGACCTTGTAGGATTCGCGGTCCTTGCCGTCGACCTGGACCACCACCTGCATGTTGCGGTTCATGGCGATCAGGTCGCCGGCGACACCGCGGACGGTGGAGCCCATGGCGAACTTGATCGTGCCCTCGTTGGTGGCCTCGAAGAAGGACTGCTCGGCCACCTGGGCGGTGCCGCCGATGTGAAAGGTCCGCATGGTCAGCTGGGTGCCGGGCTCGCCGATGGACTGGGCGGCGATGACGCCGACCGCCTCGCCGATGTTCACCCGCGTGCCTCGCGCCAAGTCACGGCCGTAGCAGGCGCCGCAGGCCCCGATCTCGGCCTCGCAGGTCAGGACCGAGCGGACCTTGATCGACTGCACGCCGGCCTGCTCGACCTTGTCGATCATCACCTCGTCGAAATAGGTGTCGGCCGGGCAGACCAGCTCCCCGTTCGGGTCCTTCACGTCCTCGGCCGCGGACCGGCCCAGCACCCGCTGGCCCAGCGAGACCAGCACGTCGCCCCCCTCGACCACCGCGCGGATGGTGATGCCGCGGGTGGTGCCGCAGTCCTCCTCGGTGATGATGCAGTCCTGCGCCACGTCCACCAGGCGACGGGTCAGGTAGCCCGAGTTCGCCGTCTTGAGCGCCGTGTCGGCCAGGCCCTTGCGGGCGCCGTGGGTGGAGTTGAAGTACTCCAGCACGGTCAGGCCTTCCTTGAAGTTGGAGATGATCGGCGTCTCGATGATCTCGCCGCTGGGCTTGGCCATCAGGCCGCGCATGCCGCCGAGCTGCTTCATCTGGGCTTGCGACCCGCGCGCCCCGGAGTGGGCCATCATGTAGATGGAGTTGATCTCAAGCTCCCGCCCGTCAGCATCGGTCGGCGCTTGCGAAATCTCGCCCATCATCTCGTCGGCGACGCGGTCTGTGGCCTTGGCCCAGGCGTCGACGACTTTGTTGTACTTCTCGCCCCGGGTGATCAGGCCGTCGGCGTACTGCTGCTCGTATTCCTTGGCGAGGGTGCGGGTCTCCTCGACCAGGGTCTTCTTGCGCTCGGGAATGACGATGTCGTCCTTGCCGAAGCTGATGCCGGCCTTGGCCGCCTCGCGGAAGCCCAGCCCCATCACCTGGTCGGCGAAGATGACCGTCGCCTTCTGGCCGGTGTGGCGATAGACGGCGTCGATCAGGTTGCCGATCTCCTTCTTGGTCATAGGCTTGGCGACCAGGCGGTGACCGATTTGGGGATGGTGCGGCAGGAGCGCCGCCAGCTTCATCCGGCCGGGCGTCGTGTCGATCACCTTTGTGACCAGCTTGCCCTCCGGGTTCATCTCCTGGAAGCGCGCCTTGATCTTGGTGTGCAGGGTGACCACGCCCGCATCCAGCGCCGCATCGATCTCGCCGAGGTTGGCCATCAGCTTGCCCTGGCCCGGCTCATTCTCACGCGCCAGGGACAGGTAGTAGAGTCCCAGCACGATGTCCTGCGAGGGCACGATGATCGGGCGGCCGTTGGCGGGGCTGAGGATGTTGTTGGTCGACATCATCAGCACCCGCGCCTCGAGCTGGGCCTCGAGGCTCAGAGGCACGTGGACGGCCATCTGGTCGCCGTCGAAGTCGGCGTTGAAGGCGGCGCAGACCAGCGGGTGCA
>CAXUEN010000307.1:0-3552 GCA_964249945.1 uncultured Caulobacteraceae bacterium
GCGGGGTCCTGTCCGACGGGGAGACCTGCCTCTCCTCCACCAACCGCAACTTCCGCGGCCGCATGGGTGGCGTCGACGCCCGCGTCTTCCTGGGCTCGCCCTATTCGGTGGCGGCGGCGGCCGTGGCCGGCCACATCGTCGATCCGCGGGAGCTGCTCGCCCATGGCTAGGGCCTTCGTCTTCGGCGACGACATCGACACCGACCAGCTGGCGCCCGCGCGTTACCTGCGTGTCCCGCCCGAGGAGATGGCCCGCCACTGCCTGGAACGGATCGACCCGAGTTTCGCGACCCGGGTGAGGCCCGGGGACGTGGTGGTGGGCGGGCGCAGCTTCGGGCTCGGCTCCTCGCGCGAGCAGGCGGCGGTGGCGCTCAAGCTGCTGGGCGTCGGCGTCGTGCTCGCGCGCTCGTTCGCGCGGATCTTCTACCGCAACGCCATCAACATCGGCCTGCCGGCGCTCACCCTGCCCGCAGATGTGCAGATCGACGACGGCGAGGGGCTGGAGGTCGATGTCGGCGCCGGCGAGATCTGGCGGCCCGCACGGGGCCAGCGCATCCAGGTGCAGCCGCTGCCGTCACACCTGCTCGCCGTCATCGCCGACGGCGGCCTGATCGCGCATCTGGAGCGCCGCCTGGCGACCAATAGGGAGACGACGCCATGACGAGCATCCTGCAGGCCCGCCTCGCCGGCCCCCAGGCCCTGCATGCCCCCGGCGCCTACGACGCACTGTCGGCCCTGCTGATCGAGCAGGCGGGATTCGAGGCCCTCTATCTGTCCGGCGGCTCGATCGCCTATTCGCAGCTCGGCCGCCCGGACATCGGCCTTGTCGGCTTCGACGAGGTCGCCAGCGTCATCGCCCGGGTGCGCGACCGGGTGGCCATCTCCATCATAGTCGACGCCGACACCGGATACGGCAATGCGCTGAACGTCCAGCGCACCGTGCGGGTCTTCGAGCGCAACGGCGCCGACGCCATCCAGCTGGAGGACCAGACCCTGCCCAAGCGGTGCGGCCACCTCGCCGGCAAGGCCGTCATCCCGGCGGCCGAAATGGTCGGCAAGCTCCACGCCGCCCTCGATGCGCGACGCCACGCCTCCACCCTGATCGTGGCGCGGACCGACGCGATCGCGCTGGAGGGACTGGAGGCGGCGCTGGACCGGGCCGAACTCTATCTTGAGGCCGGCGCCGACCTGCTGTTCGTGGAGGCCCTGCGCTCCATCGAGGAGATGCAGGCGGCCACGGCGCGCTTCGCCGGCCGCATCCCGCTGGTGGCCAACATGGTCGAGGGCGGCCACACCCCGATCCTGGACCGCCCGGCCCTGTCGGCGCTCGGTTTCCGGCTGGTGATCTCCCCGGGCGTGCTGCTGCGGACCTTCGTGCCGCTGGCGGAAGAGGCCCTGCAACGCCTTCACGAGGACGGCAGCACGCTCGGCCTGCGCGAGCGCATGACCGATCTGGCCGGGATCAACGCCCGGATCGGCCTGGACGCCATGCTCGCCGCCGGCCGCGCCTACGAACCGGCGGCCAGGGGTGCGAGTACGGCGTCGTCCGTGTAGGACGCGCCGATGGAAAGGGTCGACTGCGTCGTCATCGGCGCCGGGGTCGTCGGGCTGGCGGTGGCGCGGGCCCTGGCGCTCGCCGGGCGCGAGGTGGTGATCCTGGAGCAGGAAGCCGCCATCGGCCTCCACACCAGCTCGCGCAACAGCGAGGTGATCCACGCCGGCATCTATTATCCCACCGGATCCCTGAAGGCGCGGCTCTGCGTGGCGGGCCGCGAGCGGCTGTATGCGCATTGCCAGGCGCATGGCGTGCCGCACCGCAGGCTGGGCAAGCTGATCGTGGCGAGCGCCGAGGACCAGCGCGCCATGCTGGAGGGGCTGGCCCGCACGGCGGCCGCCAACGGGGTCGACGATCTCCGCTGGCTCGACGCGGCCGAGCTGCGGCGGGTCGAACCCGAACTGAAAGGCGTCGCCGCCCTGCTGTCCCCCTCCACCGGCATCCTGGACTCCCACGCCTTCATGCAGTCGCTCGAGGGCGAGGCGCAGGCGAACGGGGCGCTGCTCGTGCTGCAGACCGAGGTGCATGCGATCGACCCCCAACGCGACGGCCTGGCGGTCTGGTGCGGCGCGGAGGCCGGGCCCCAGTTGCTGGCGCGCTCGGTCGTGAACGCCGCAGGCCTTAGAGCGGCGGTGCTGGCCCAGCATGCCGCACGCACGCCGTCGGCCGTGGGCGTGGCCGCGCACTACGCTAAGGGCAGCTACTTCACCCTGTGCGGGCGCGCGCCCTTCTCCAGGCTGGTCTATCCGGCGCCCGAGCCCGGCGGCCTGGGCGTGCACATGACGCTCGACCTGGCGGGCCAGGCCCGCTTCGGGCCGGACGTCCAGTGGGTGGACGCGATCGACTACACGGTGGACCCTTCGCGCGCGGCGCAGGTCTACGAGGCCGTTCGCCGCTACTGGCCGGGCCTGAGGGACGGTGCGCTGTCGCCAGGATACGCGGGCGTCCGGCCCAAGCTGCATGGCCCCGGGGAGCCGGCCGCCGACTTCCGCATCGAAACGGAGGAGCACCACGGCGCGGCTGGCCTGATCAACCTGCTGGGCATCGAGTCGCCAGGGCTCACGGCCTCGCTCGCCCTCGCCGATGAAGTCTGCGCCCTGACATCCCGCTAGAGCTCGCCGCCAGAACGCTTCAACTTCCCAGGACCGGGACTTCAGCGTCTACTGTGTCGACGCGCGCAACGGCGGCCTGCTCGCCTGCGCCCTGCGCCTCCACGCTGGGCCGGTAGAACCAGATCAGCGCGACGGCGACGCTGTAGCTTATAGCGGGGAACAGCGCCCAGATCAGGCTGATGGTCCGGACCGCCCCGGACGAAACGTTGCCATGGGCATGGGCGACATAGCCGCCGGCCGACAGCAGGACCCCCACCAGGGCGATGCCGAAGGCGGCCGAAATCTTGTCCACCAGGGTGAACAGCCCGTTCAGCACGCCCTCCCGGCGTTGGCCGCACAGCAGGTGGTCGTGGGCGACCGCCTCGACGAACATGGCCTGGAGCAGCACGGTGATGCCCGACAGCATGCAGGAGCCGAGCGCGATGCGTACGATCAGCGCCGCTCCGATGGAGGCTTCATCCACCCACAGCCAGCTCAGTCCGAGCGCGCCGTAGACCAGCATGGCGATCAGGACCAGCGTCCGCTTGGGAAACTTGTGGCTCAGCGCGACCCACAGCGGCACGGTCGCCAGCATCGCGATCGTCCCGGTGACGGTGAACCGTACGATCCAGCTGTCGTTCCGGTGAAGGCTGTGTTGCAGATAGAAAGGCAGCACGCTGGTCACACCCGCCGCCGAGGCGAAGATGAACAGCTTGGTCAGCAGGATGAGCGCGAGCGGCCGGTTCTCCAGCAGCGGCCGCACGAAGATCAGCGGGCTGCGGCTCGCCTCGGCGGCCTGCGGCGAAGCGCGTGTGAAGCGCGCCTTGCGCGTGCCGACGTAGGCGACCAGCGCCGAACCGGCGATCAGCAGGCCGATGGTCACGGCCATGACGACGTAGCCCTGACG
>CAXUEN010000308.1:0-3546 GCA_964249945.1 uncultured Caulobacteraceae bacterium
GTGCTGAGCGTAGGCCGCAGGGCCGGCCGCCAGCATCATCGCCGCCGCCGAGATCAGGATCCGCTTCATCGTCTCACCGCCATCTGACGTCCGGAACTGGACGTGAAATCCCCGATCCACCGGGCGTAACTGCTCCGCTTGCGTTTGTAGAAGGCGCGACTTCGGCGTGGGTTCCAGATCGCCGTCCGGGCTGGAAGGCCGCCATGTTCACACCGCGATCAGCTTGATTTCGAAAGCTTAAAGCGCGACGACGGCGTCAATGATCAGATTTCGAAAAAGGGGCTTCATCCTGTCTGCGCGCTTAACCCTATGTTCAGTCGGGATCGACTTTGGTGTGTCCGAGCAGATTTGACCGGCGCCGAACGCGACCGGATGGAGAGCGGAACATGCAGACCCAAGCGATCGAAATTCCCCAATCTGACGGCGTCGGCGCGTGCGGCGCCATCCCGCTGCCCCAGCCGGGCTCCACGGGCGAAGAGCTGCTGAAGATGGGTTTGCTCTATTCGACCGGTCAAGGCGGCGCGCCGCTCGACTACGTCTCGGCGCACATGCTGTTCAACCTGGCGGCCATGCGCGGCTCGGAGGAGGCCAAGTCCTATCGCCGGGAGCTGAGCCAGGAGATGGACCGCGAGAGCGTGGCCGAGGCGCAGCGCGCCGCCCGCAACTGGCTCGCCGCCTCCTGACCCTTCCTACGGCGTCACGCCGTAGAGGCCGCCGCTCAGCGCATAGCTGAAGCTGATCGGAACGATGTCCCGGAAGTACTGCTCCACGAAGAGGTCGGCGTTGCCGATGTCGGTGCGGGGCACATAGACCACGTCGAAGCGGCGCAGCGGGACCGCATCGGTATGGGTCGGGTCGAAGGTCGCGTTGCGCAGGTCCGCGATCCGCATCATCGGCCGACCGCCCGCGCCGCGGCGGATGATCACCACGTTGTGCCGCTTGGCCACGTTGGTGAAGCCGCCGGCCATGACCACCGCCTGCAGCGCGTTGATGTCGCCCGGCATGTCGTAGACGCCGGGCTTGGTCACCTCGCCACCCACGAAGACGCGAAGCGGCATGGCCGTGCGCACCGACACGTCCACTTCCGGCCGCACCAGCAGCGGCCCATAGACCTGGGACAGGGCGCCCTGCAGGTCCGGCACCGACTGGTCCGCCGCCATCACCGGCGAGACCAGCGGCAGCGCCACCCGCCCGTCCGGCTGCACCGTCACCTCCCGGTTCAGCTCGGGCGCGGAGGGGAAGGCGACGTCGAGCACATCCCCCGGCGCCATGCGGTAGGCGGGCTCCGAAGGCGCGAAGGTCGAGTAGCCGATGTTGGTGAATCCGCCGCTCCCCGGCGGCACGTGCGGCCCGGACAGCTGCTCGCAGCCGCCGAGCGCGCTCAGGGCGACGCCGCACGCCAGCGTGGCGCACGCCAGCGTGGTGAGCCGGTGCGGCGGGCGGATGGGAGACGGGCTGGCGGGCCGGGTCATGCAGGCGCGACTCTGGTGGAGGGGCTAGGCCCTAGACTTATGGTTAATCGGTAAGGATCGGTTAAGCGCGTCGGGCTCACCTTGCGCCGGTAGCCCTTCCGGACCCGATCACATGCAGAGCGCCTGGGCGTGGCGGAACGAGACGGCGGAGCCCTTTGCAGGGCCGGCCGTCACCGCCGTGCGCTACTCCCCGCAGGACCTGCTCGCCATGCTGTGGCGCGAGCGGGGGCTGATGCTGGCCGTCTTCCTGGTGGTCACGGCCCTGGGCGTGCTGGCGGCCTTCAGCCTGAAGAGCAGCTACCAGGCCCATTCCAGCCTGCTGATCCGGGTCAGCCCCGAGTACATTTACAACCCTCGCGTCGGCGACGCCGCCCGCGGCCTGGCGCCCGAAGGCGACTCGGTGGTGCAATCGGAAGCCGAGATCCTGACCAGCGCCGGGCTGAAGGCTCGGGTCATCGCCGATGTCGGGCTGGCGCGCATGTTCCCCAAGCTCGGCCGCGCCTACGCCCACGCCACGCCGGCCATGCGCCAAGACATCGAGGGCTCCGCCCTCAAGGCCATGGACAGCGCCCTGAAGATCGCCACCGCCCCCGGCGACTCGGTGGTCCGGCTCACCTACACCGATCCGGACCCGGAGCGCGCGGCCCTGGTGCTGAACACCCTGGTGGACGAGTACCTGCGCTATCGCACCACCGTGCTGATGTCGCGCGACGCCGGCGTGATCGGCCAGCAGGCCTCCGATTTCCAAACGCGCCTGAACGCCGCCGACACCGCCTACACGAAGTTCCTGTCCGACAACGGGATCAGCGACTTCGACACCGAGAAGGCGGCGCTCAGCCAGATATACAGCCAGCTGCTCACCGACAGCTACAACGTCACCGCCCAGCTGAGCGAGTCCCAGGGGCGGCTCGGCGCCACCTCGGCGGAGTTCGGCCGCACGCCCGCCGAGATCGGCCTGTCGCGCGATCTGGACCACACCGCTGCCGACAAGCTGGTGACCCTGCGCCTCACCCGCCAGGACCTGCTCTCCCGCTACACCCCGGCCGCCCAGCCCGTGGAGGACGCCAACCGCCAGATCGCCGAGCTGGAGGCGCTGGACGCCGCCGGCCAGTCCACCGGCCCCGGCGCCAAGCGGGTCGGCGTCAACCCGGTGTTCCAGACCCTACAGACCGAGCGCAACCAGCTCCAGGCCGAGGCCGCCTCGCTCCAGGCGCGCAAATCGTCGCTCCAGGCCGAGCTCGCCCAGGTCAGCGCGCGGCGCCAGACGCTGAACGACCTGCAGCCCCGCTACGACGACCTGCTGCGCCAGCGCGACCTGCTCGCCGCCAACGTGAAGAGCTTCCTGCAGCGCCAGCAGGAGAGCCAGGCCCAGCAGTCCATCGCCTCCTCCCAAGGCGACGGCAACGTGCGCGTGATCGAGCGCGCGCTCCCCCCCACCACCGGCTCCAGCCTGCGCAAGCCCGTGCTCCTGCTGGCGCTGGGTTTCGCCGCCTTCACAGCCCTTTGCGCCGGACTCCTCAGGGCTTTTCTCCGCCGCGGCATCCCCAGCGCCGGCTTCGCGGAGCGCTCGCTCGGCCTGCCCGTCCTGGCGTCGCCCGGCTTCAAGCCGGCCCGCGCCTGAGCCCGTGCAACATGGCGGCGCTTGAGCCATGATGCCCCGCACGAGGGCGGCTGAGTCGGGCATGGTGGACCTGAGTTCCGAGATGGCCGAGCTCTGCGGCCGCCTGTCCGCCGTGCCCGGCGGGCCCGGTCGGGTGCTGCAGTTCGTCGCTGCGGAGGCAGGCGAGGGGACCTCCACCGTCGCCCGGGAGTTCGCCCGCTTCGTGGCCACAGACGCCCGGCGCGGCGTCTGGTTGGTCGAGCTGGACCTGTTCCGGGGCGAGCACTATTCAGCCGTCAACGCCGACCCCGCCCACTACGGCCCCCTCGGCGAGCCCACCCGGGCCAGCCCCAACGAGTCGAGCTTCTTCAGCGTGGACCCCAAGCTGACCGGGGTGGACAACCAACCCTGGCCCGACGTGCGCTACCTGGACGCCTATCCGGTGGGAGACCGCCGCTGGTGGATCACCCGCTT
>CAXUEN010000309.1:0-667 GCA_964249945.1 uncultured Caulobacteraceae bacterium
CGTCATAGGCGGTGGCGGTGCAGGCGGCCCTGGGGCTGGTGGAGCCGCAGAGCTCGGGCGTCGGCGGCGGCGCCTTCATGCTCTACTACGACGCCCGCTCGCGCACCGTCACCGCCTATGACGGGCGCGAGGCCGCGCCCATGGGCGCCACGCCCGACATGTTCCTCGGCCCCGACCACAGGCCCATGCCGTTCAGGCAGGCCATGGTCAGCGGCAAGGCCACGGGCGTGCCCGGCGCGGTCGCCATGCTGGACCTGGCCCAGCGCGAGCACGGCCGCCTGGCCTGGAGCCAGCTGTTCGGCGGGGTGGAGACCCTGGCGCGCGACGGCTTCCACGTCACCCCGCGCCTCGCCAACGACATCGTCGGGCCCTATCCGGAGTCCTCCACGCCTGACGCCAAGGCCTACTTCACCAGGCCGGACGGGACGCCCTACCAGGTGGGCGACGTGCTGAAGAACCCCGCCTACGCCGACATGCTGCACCGGCTGGCCACCCAGGGGGCCCAGGCCCTCTATGCACCGGAAGTGGGCCAGGCGATCGTGGACAAGGTCGGCCTGCCGCCGGACCCCGGCGTGTTCTCCCTGTCGGACATGGCCGGCTACCAGGCCCTGTCGGGTCCGGCGCTGTGCCGGCCCTACCGCCAGTACGTGGTCTGCGCCCCGCCGCC
>CAXUEN010000309.1:703-3525 GCA_964249945.1 uncultured Caulobacteraceae bacterium
GGGCCGCAGGACCCCAAGGCCTGGTACGCCTTCGCCGAGGCCAGCCGGCTGACCTACGCCGACCGCGACCGCTACATCGGCGACCCGGCCTTCGTCCCCAACCCGGTGGCGGGCCTGCTGGACCCCGCCTACGACGCCCGCCGCGCCGCCCTGATCCCCACGCTCGGCGGCGGCCCGGTCGCCGCCGGCCACCCGCCCGGCGCGGTGGCGCAGGGCGTGGACCACACCGGCGAGCGGGGGGGCACGTCGGACTTCGCCATCGTCGATGCGCGGGGGAACGTGGTGTCGATGACCACCACGGTGAACCTGATCTTCGGCGCCGGGCGAATGACCCACGGCTTCTTCCTGAACGACCAGCTGAACGACTTCTCCGCCGATCCCAGGGACGCCGACGGGACGCCCGCCGCCAATGCGGTCGCGCCCGGCAAGAAGCCGCGCTCGTCCATGTCGCCGGTGATCGTGCTGGACCGGCAGGGGCGGTTCGTGGCGGCCCTGGGCTCGCCGGGCGGATCCTCGATCATCGCCTATGTGGCCAAGGCCCTGGTGGCCTGGATCGACTGGCGCCTGCCGCTCCCCCAGGCCTTCGCCCTGCCCAACATCGTGGCCAAGGGCGACATCGTCTCCATCGAGACCGGCGAGGACCCCGCCATCGTCCAGGCACTGCAGGCCCGCGGCCTGCAGGTGAAGCCCGACGCCGGCGAGGAGAGCGGCCTGCACGGGATCGTGGTCACGGCCGGCGGTTACGAAGGCGCCGCAGACCCGAGGCGGGAAGGCGTGGCCAGGGGCTACTGACGCCCCTTGCCAGCGGCGGCTGGATCGGCTCCGATCGTATATGGTCTGGGAGGGCGGCATGCGGCTGATCTGTGCACTTACGGCAGGCGCGAGCCTGCTTATCGCGGGCGCGGCGGGCGCCCAGGCGCCGGAGGCCTCGCCGAAGTCCGCTCCGGCCATGGGGCCGCTGCGCCCCGATCAGGCCCGCTTCCGCGCCCTCTACAAGGAGCTGGTGGAGACCAACACCGAGCTGTCGGACGGCAGCTGCACCGCCGCCGCCGCCAAGATGCAGGCGCACCTGGTCGAAGCCGGCTACCCGGCCGCCGACCTGCACCCCTTCGCCGCCCCCGACCATCCCAAGGAAGGCGGCCTGGTGGCCGTGCTGCCGGGGACCGACCCGAACGCCAAGCCCCTGCTGCTGCTGGCCCACATCGACGTGGTGGAGGCCCGGCGGGCGGACTGGGCGCGCGACCCCTTCACCCTGGTGGAGGAGGACGGCTATTTCTACGCCCGGGGCTCCAGCGACGACAAGTCCATGGCCGCCACCTGGGTGGACACCATGGTGCGGCTGAAGGAACAGCACGTCCGCCTGAAGCGCACCATCAAGATGGCGCTGACCTGCGGGGAGGAGACCGAGGGCGCCTTCAATGGCGCAGGGTATCTCGCCACCCATGAGCGCGCCCTGGTGGATGCGGCCTTCGCCCTGAACGAGGGCGGCGGCGGCCAGCTGGACGCCTCCGGGAACCGCGTGCTCATCTCGGTGGAGGCGGCGGAGAAGACGCCCCAGGACTACGACCTGGTGGTCACCAACCCCGGCGGCCACAGCTCGCGCCCCGTGAAGCCCAACGCCATCTACCAGCTGTCGGCGGGCCTGCTGAAGGTCGCCGACTATTCGTTCCCGGTGATGTTCGACGACGCCAACAGCGCCTTCTTCACCGCCATGGCGAAGATCAAGCGCGGCGAGCAGGGCGCCGCCATGACGGCGCTGATGGCCAACCCGCAGGATGCCCACGCCTACGCCATCGTCTCCGCCGACCCAAGCTGGAGCGCCATCCTGCACACCACCTGCGTGGCCACCGAGCTCCAGGCCGGCCACGCCACCAACGCCCTGCCCCAGCGCGCCATGGCCAACGTCAACTGCCGCATCTTCCCCGGCGTTTCCACCGAGGCGGTGCGCCAGACCCTGGCCCAGGTGGTGGGGGACCCGGCGATCGCCGTCTCCATGCCCAACTCCCGCGGCCCCCTCGCCAAGCCCCTGCCGCTGACGGCCGAGGTGATGGGACCGATCCGCCAGGTGTCGGAGAAATACTATCCGGGCGTGCCCATCGTGCCGACCCTGGTGGCCGGCGCCACCGACGGGGTGTTCATGGGCGCCGTCGGCATCCCGACCTATGGAGTGGGCGGGACCTTCCACGATCCCGACCTCGGCCACATCCACGGGCTGAACGAGCGCATCGGGGTGAAGACCCTCTACACCGGGCGCGACTACCTCTTCGACCTGGTGAACCTCTACGGCATGCAGGGCTAGGCGGCGGCGCCCCCCGGCGCCCCATCCCGGGACGCCTTCGCCCCGGGGGTGAATCTTAACCGCGCGTTTGCGATAGCGGGTTAGCGGTGTGGTGTTGGCCCGGTGGCGGAACGGCGACGCGCGGAGCCCCGCAAGGCTCCTCCATCCAGGTTCGAGTCCTGGCTGGGCCTCCAATCCTCTTCGCGGAAGGGCTGCAGCCGCCCTCCGCGATCCGGCGCCGCCGCCCTCTCCCGACAACCCCGCCGTCCCGGCCTCCATGGCGCGGCCCGCTGAGAGCCTGGCGGATGGACATCCTCACGCTTCACTGGAATAGGTGGAGGCCGGGTTGCAGGGGGTGAGCTGATGGCGGCCAAGGTCGGCGTCGTGCGGGAGACGCGCGCGAGCGAGACCCGCGTGGCGGTCACGCCGGATGCGGTCCGGAAGCTCGCCGCCCTCGGCTTCGCGGTGACGGTCCAGGCCGGCGCGGGGCTGGGCGCCGCCTATCCCGACGCCGACTACCTCGCCGCCGGCGCGAGCCTGGCGC
>CAXUEN010000310.1:0-3476 GCA_964249945.1 uncultured Caulobacteraceae bacterium
GGACCTACGCGTCCGAGCTTACCACGCGCTCCGACCTGCCGGCGCGCCCATCAGGATGTCGAGCCGGTTCAGCTGGCCCGCCTCCGCGGCCTGGAGCGGGGGCAGGGTGGCGCGCACGCCCTGCAGGGCGGCCGAGGCTTGGTGGAATTCGCGGTCGGAGCTGACGCCCTCGCCCTGGCGCTCGCGCAGCAGGTCCACGAGGTGCGCCTCCACCGCCGCTTGCCGTTGCGCCACGGCGATGCGGGCTTGGTAGGCGCGGACCTGCAGGTAGGCGTCGGCGGCGCAGGCCCCCGAACAGGTCGATCTCCCACGAGGCGGCGGCGCCCAGGTCGTAAAGGTCGAAGTCGCGCCGGAAGACCGGGACCTCGCTCGACACGATGCCGAACGGGCTCAGCAGCGAGAGCTGCTGGTCGGTGGCCGAGGCCTGCAGCTCGCCCTTGGGATACAGCGCCGCGCCTGCGGCCCGGGCCGCCGCGCGCGACTGCGCCACTCGAGTCCGCGCCGCCTCCAGGTCCAGGTTCTGGGCCAGGGCGCGCTGTATGCTGCGGTCGAGCACGGGATCGCCGAAGCCCGTCCACCAGTCGTGGAAGTCGGCGGGAGCGGGCGACGGGACGGCCGCCGGGGCGGCGTGGAAGCTGGTGGCCAGCTTCAGCTCGGGCCGGTGGTAGTCCGGCCCGACGGTGCAGCCGGCGAGCGCGCTCGCCGCCAGCAGAGGCGCGGCGAGCAGGGGCGCGAGGCGGATGCCGGTCATGGGCGTGCTCCGGATCAATGCACGTCCGCCGCCGGCGGGGCGCCGAGCTTGGCGGGACGGCAAAAGGGGATCAGCACCACGGCGGCGACGAACAGCCAGGCGGTGGTACGGAACACCTCCTGGAAGCCTAGCGTCAGGCTGGCGCGCCCGACCACCCGCGCCAGCTCGCCCTGCGCCATCGCCAGTGCGCGGGCGGGATCGGGGGTGACCCGGCCGAGCGAGGAGGCGAGGCGCTGTACCGTCTGCGTCGCCATCCCGCCGGACATGGCCTCGCCGGACATCGCTTCGCCGAACCGCTCGGCGTGGATGCGGGACTGGTCGGAGAGCCACACGCTCACCACGGCGATCCCGATGGCCCCGCCGAGGTTGCGCATCAGGTTGAACAGGCCCGACGCATAGCGCAGCTGCGGGCCCGCGAAGCCGTTCAGCGCCAGCCCCACGCTCGGCACGATGCATAGCATCATGGCGAACCCGCGCAGCAGCTGGGGCCAGAGCAGCGCCCCGAAGCCCCAGTCCTGCGTAATGTAGGACATCATCCATAGGCTGACGGCGAACAGCGGCAGGCCGAAGCCGATCATGATGCGCGGGTCCAGCCGCTGGGACAGCCGCGCCGCCACCGCCGTGCCGCCGATCTGGGCCAGGCCCGTGACGAATACCGTCGTGCCGATCTGCAGGCTGTCATAGCCCCGCGCCCGCCCGAGATAGACCGGGATCAGGAAGTTGGAGGCGTAGAGGCCAAAGCCCGTGGTCAGGTTGAACAGGCAGGCGAAGGCGAAGGTCGGCCGCCGAAACGGGCCGAGGTTCACGATCGGGCCGCCGGAGCGGAAGGAGCGCTCCAGGAACAGCAGGAAGGCGACGAACGACGCCCAGGCGGCCAGCGCTATGCCTGGATCGCTGAACCAGTCGTGGCGCTGGCCCTCCTCCAGCACGTACTCCAGCCCGCCCAGGAACACCGCCATGGAGACGAGATGGCTGTAATCGATGCGCTTCAGCATCGAGAGGTCCGCCCGGTCGATGTGGCGGATCAACAGGAGCGAGAGGACCGTCACCGCGATCCCGGGCGCCACGTTGATGTAGAAGATCCAGCGCCAGCCGATCGCGCCCGTGATCCAGCCCCCGACGGTCGGGCCGAGCGTGGGCGCCAGCACCGAGACCATGCCCAGGATCGCCGGGATCATCGCCCGGTCCTTGCCCGTGAACATGACGAAGCCCGTGGCGAAGACGGTCGGCACCATCGCGCCGCCCACGAACCCTTGGATGGCCCGGAAAGCGATCATGGAATTGATGTCCCAGGCCAGGCCGCAGAGCATGCTGGCCAGGGTGAACAGCCCCGCCGACAGGGCGAACAGCACCCGGGTGGACAGCGCCTGGGCCAGGAAGGCCGAGAAGGGGATCATCACCAGCTCGGCCATCAGATAGGCCGTCTGCACCCAGCTGATCTCGTCCGGCCCCGCCGACAGCCCGGCTTGCAGGTCGTTCAGAGAGGCGGCCACGATCTGGATGTCGATCAGCGCCAGGAACTGGCCGAAGGCCAGCACGGCGAAGATCAGGAACTTGGTCCGCCTCGGCAGGTCCGACGGCGCGAGCGGCGCTAGGGTCATGCGGCTTCAGCCTCGCCGGCGCTCGCCCCCTTGCGGACCCACGCCAGTTTGTATTACGTGCATCATATCAACCGGAGCCGCAAGATGCGCTACGACGCAGAGCACAAGGCCCGCACCCGGGAGAAGGTGCTGGGCGAGGCCGTCCGGGCCATCCGGCTGGACGGTCCGGGCCAGCTCGGGGTCGCCGGGGTGATGCAACGGGCGGGGCTCACCCACGGCGGCTTCTACGCCCACTTCGACAGCCGCGACGATCTGGTGCTCGCAGCGGTGGAGCGGATGTTCGCCGACGTGCAGGGCGCGTTCGAGCGCGTCACCGAGGGCCTGCCGCCGCGTGAGGCCCTGCGGACCTATGTGCGCTTCTATCTCTCGCGCGGCCACCGAGACGGCCGCGACACGGGCTGCCCGCTGCCGCTGCTGTCCAGCGACCTGCCGCGCATGGGCGCCCCGGCGCGCCGGCGCTTCCAGGAAGGGGTGGCGCGGCTGACGCAGCGCCTGCGCGCCCTGCTCGAACAGCTCGGCCGCCCCGATGCGGACAGGCTGGCGGGCTCGGTCCTGGCCGAGATGATCGGGGCCCTGTCGCTGTCGCGGGCGGTGAGCGACCCGGGGCAGTCCGACGCGATCCTCCTGGGCTCCCGCCTGGCGGTGCTGGAGCGGCTGGGCCTGATGGAGGAGACGGCATGAGCCTGGCGGAGGAGGCGGGGCTGCACCTGTCGGGCCTGGAGCAGATCCAGGCCTTGATGGCGCGAGGCGCCCGGCCGGGCATCGGCCGGCTGATGGGCTTCGATCTGGTGGAGGCGGAAGAGGGCCGCGCGGTGTTCGAGGGGACGCCGGGCGAAGAGGTCTACAACCCCATCGGCACGGTGCACGGTGGCTACGCCGCGACCCTGCTCGATTCGGCCTGCGGGATCGCGGTGCACTCCAGGCTGGCGCCTGGGCAAGGCTACACCACGCTGGAGCTGAAGGTCGCCTACCACAGGGCCATGACCAGCAAGACCGGACGGGTGCGGGCGGAAGGCAAGGTGTTGAGCTTCGGCCGCCGCGCCGCTTTCGCCGAGGCCCGGCTGACCGATGCGGACGGCCGCCTGCTGGCCTCGGCGACCTCGTCGCTCCTGGTCATCTCGCCG